>JAPKMS010000128.1 GCA_026645775.1 Anaerolineae bacterium | reverse complement strand
CTTGCCCTCCACCTTGTCGGCGGTGGTCAGCAGCGGGCCCCACGACTTGGCGTAGATGATGTCCGCATCCTTGAACGCGGCATCCATGCCGTTCGGGTCGCTGATAATCTCGAAGTTGGTCTTGAACTTGCGTGCCTGCTCGCGCGCGGCATCCTCGATCTCCGGCATCAGCTTGAACTCGGGCGGATAGGCCAGGGTCACATCCATGCCGAAGCGCGGCATCTGCAGGATCAGCGATTGCGGGACGGAGATCGGCTTGAGGTACGACGCGGCGTAAGCCCAAGAGACCACCATCTTCTTCTTGCGCAGGTCGCGGCCTTTCTTCTCGATGATGGTCATCAGGTCGGCCAGGCACTGGAACGGGTGGTAGATGTCGCACTGCATGTTCAGCACTGGCACGCGCGACGCCTGGGCGACCGCGTTCAGGTACTTGTTGCCATCGAGCCAATCGCAGTGGCGGATGGCGATGCCGTCGAAGTAGCGGCCGAAGATCTCGCCGATCTCCTTCGGGGTGTCGCCGTGCGAAATCTGGGTGGTGTTGGAGTCAATGAACGCGCCGTGGCCGCCGAGCTGGGCCATGCCGGCTTCGAACGAGCCGCGGGTGCGGGTGCTGCTGAAGAAGAACAGCATCGCCAGCACCTTGTCGCGCAGATAGGCGTGGGGTTCGTTCAGTGCGCGCTTGCGCTTCAGGTCGAACGCCACGTCGAGGACGGTTTCAACTTCCTCTTTGCTGAAATCGAGGTCGCCGATCAGGTCACGGCCGTGAAGATAGGTTTGCATGGGATTCTCCTTGTTTGTTGGTAGATTGGCAGGTGGTAAATTGGTACGTGGTAGATTGGTAGATTGGTGTGTTGGGAACCCAACTTACCAATCTACCAATTTACCGATTTACCATTTCACTCCGTCGCGCCCAACACCAATGCCAACAGCGCCATCCGCATGACGACGCCGTGGTACGCCTCCTGCCAGTAGCGCGACCACTTGGTGGCGTCCACATCGAGCGGGATTTCGTCCATGCGCGGCAGCGAGTGGAGCAGGATCGCATCCGATTTGGCCTTGCTGGCCAGCAGCTCGCGAGTGATTTTGTAGGCCGGCGGGGTCAGGCTGTGATCTTTGCTGGCTTCCTGCCGTGCCTGCGTGTAATCGGGCTGGATCACCGGCTCGACCAGGATCACGTCTGCGTCGGCGATGACCTGCTCGATGTGTTCGGCCTCTTTGAAGTTCAGCGAGTACTGGTTGAAGTCTGCTTTGTATGATTCGGGCATCCGCATGTCCGGCGAGCCGGGGAACAGGGCGTCCGCGGTGGGGCCGACGAAGGTGATGGGGCAGTCGAACTGCGTCAGCGCATAGCCCAGCGAGTGCATCGTGCGCATGCGCATGTCGCCGACCGCCACCCACTTCAGGCCGTCGATGCGGCCCTTGGTGCGCAGGACCGTGTAAAGGTCCGTCAGGATCTGGGTCGGGTGCTCGCCCCAGCCGTCGCCGCCGTTGATGATCGGCACGGAGGACCACTTGGCGGCCTCCTGCGGCGCGCCCATCTGGAAATGGCGCATGACGATCACATCACCGTAGAACTCCAGCATCTTGACGGTGTCTTTGATCGACTCCTGGTACCAATCGCCCGCGCGGGTCATCTTGGAATCGGAGAAGCCGGTGACGTGCCCGCCCAGGCGGTGCATCGCGGCCTCGTGCGCCAGCCGGGTCCGGGTGGACGGTTGGTAGAAGGCGGTGACAAGCGTCTTCTCCTTCAGCATGTCCACGTTGCGCCGGTTGCGCGCAATCGGATCCATCTGTTCCGCGACATCGAACACGCGGAAGAACTCTTGACGCTCGAAGTCCTTGAGTGACAGAATGTCACGTCCGTTAAAACTGCGCATGTAGTGAGCCTCCTCATTGAGTGAAGATGTATGGGCAGGATGCCCCGGTTTGTCACTTGACGGGGGACGAAGGACGAACGATCGTCGTCCATCCTTCATCCCTCGTCAGTCGGCCTTTAGATTTTGTCTTTCAGTATCTTTGGCAGCAGCGCGTAGAACTCCGCGGCGCGCACCACCTCGTCCAGCGGCACGTTCTCGTGGCGCATGTGGGCCGTCTTCTCATCGCCGGGGCCAAGACCGATGGACGGAATGCCGGCTTTACCGGCCCAGTACGTCCCGTTCGTCGAGAAGTCCCAGGCGCCCAGCGGCCGCGCCTCGCCCCAGAGCGCCTCGATGGCCTCCAGCCCCGCCTGTGCCAGCGGATGGTTATCATCCAGCAGCCACGCGGGATAGTATTTGCTCACCGGGAAGACGAAACCGGTATAAGAGGGCTCATCGTAGAAGAGCTCCTCCACCAGGATCTCGTGTTGCAGATAGTCAGGGATGAGGCCACGGACCTGCGCGATCACCTCATCGTGCGGCTCGTTCAGTGTGATGCGGCGGTCGAGGAAGATCGTGAACTGATCGGGCACCGCATTGAGCGAGGCTGTGCGCACCGAGACGTCGGTGACCGCGATAGAGGACATGCCTTGCAGCGGATGGCCGCCCATGCCGAACCGGAACCTGCGATCCAGGTCGCGGATCGCCATAATCACGCCGGCCATCTTATACACGGCGTTGTCGCCCAGGTAGTGCGAGGCCGCGTGCGCCGACCGGCCGCTGGCGGTGATCTTCAGCTCGATACGGCCCTTGTGCCCGCGGTAGACCTGCATTTTGGTGGGTTCGCCGATGACGACGAAGTCGGGGCGCACTTTGGGATCTGCTTCCACAAACGCGTTCGGTGCAATGCCGTCGCACCACTCTTCCATGTTGCCGAAGTAGTAAACAGTGTAACCGTCCAGCAACCCCAGGTCGCGGGCGATGGCCAGGCCGTAAACCATGCCGGGGGTGCTGCCTTTCTCGTCGCACGCGCCGCGCGCATAGAGCACGCCATCCTCAACTTTGCCCACAAATGGATCCCATTCCCATTCGCTGGGATCGCCGACGCCCACCGTGTCAATGTGCGAATCGTAGACGATCACCTTGGGGCCGTCCCCGATGCGACCGATCGTGTTGCCCATCTTGTCGAACCGCGCCTCGTCCCAGCCAAGTTTTCGCATCTCGGCCTGAATGCGCTCGCCTACCGGGCCGATCTGCGATTCCATGCTGGGGATCGCACAGATGTCGCGCATGAACTGGATGATCTCATCCCGATGTTCTTGAACCCGTTGTTGAATTGCCTTAACTTCATCCATCGAATTTCCTCCAGATTTGAGTCGAGCAAGGGGTGATCTGCTGTTCTGTCGTGTGTTTACGCGCCCGCAACGCGCCGCACCACGTGGAAGCGGAAACAACCGGGCACAAAATGGCTGATCGAGTAATCGATGATTTGTCCATCGGTGGCGAACAACTGAGCCTCGAGCTTCATCAGCGGAGCGCCGCGCTGGACGCGCAGCGCGTGGGCCAGGCAAGGGTCGGCGGCTTCCGAGATCAGCTCGGTCCGAGAGTGCGATAAGGTCGGCCAGCCGCGTTTTAACAGGGTGTCCAGCACGGAGCCGCGAAAATCGGAGCCGAGATCAGCCTGGCGCAGAAACTGTTGGGGCAGCACGTCGGTCAGGTGCGCGACCGGCTTGCCCTCGGCCAGGATCACGCGCATGACGTAGATGGCCGGCACGGGAGCCGCCAGCGCCAACCCCTCGACCTCCTCCGCGGTGGACTCCCGCTCGGAGATGCTGGCCTCACCCATTTGGACGCGCAGCCCGCACCGGTTCGCCATCTGTTCAAGGCTTTCCAGCACCTCCAGACCCGTATCGAGCACCGGGCGAGGCTCGGCGACAAACGTCCCCACGCCGTGCCGACGCACGATGGCGCCTTCCTCTTCCAATTGGTGCAGGGCCTCGCGCAGGGTCGGCCGCGAGATGCGCAGACGTTGGGAAAGCTCGATTTCTGAAGGGAGGCGGTCGCCGGGTGCGTAGTTGCCGTGCTGCACTAAGTCACGCAACACTTCGCGGGCTTGTGTGTAGAGCGGGCGTTGGTCTGCCCGTAACGGGGCTTGTAGGTTTGGGATCAAGGGAACGCACCTTTGCAATGCACCTTGCACCCATGCCAGTAACACGGGCGTGTTGTAAGAGGTCTGACAACTTGACCGCACGGATTATACATCAGTCCGCTGGGAGCGCAAGTTTTCGGCCGTGCCCTCACCTGCACCGACTGGCGCTACTGACCTTGTGTCGGGCTGCCGTAGATCCACTCGGTGTAGATAGCATCGAGATTCCGGCCCGCGATCCGGTTTGCCAGTGCCTGGAAGTCGGTGGGGGTGGCGATCTGCCACTGATACTGCTGGACATAGGTCCGCAGCAGCCGCTCAACCGCTGCCGCCCCCAGCTCATCCTGCAAGGTGGCGAACAGGAGCGCGCCCTTGCCGTAGACCAGCGTCTCATAATTGCCTTCATAGTCCCACACCGGCAGGCCGATGGGTTGGTCCTCGCCGCGTTGGACCACCGAGGCCAGGGGCGTCTCCCAGCGCGACGCGCGCAACCGTTTGGCCACCGCCTCGCCGTAACGCCCCGCGTAATAGTAGTACATGCTGAATTCGGCCAGCCCCTCATCCAACCAGGGGCTCAGCACCTGGTCGCTGCCCACCTGGTTGTACCACCACTGGTGCGCTACTTCGTGCACCACCAGCGTTTCCAGGTCTTTGGTAAATTTGTTGTAGACCTGGCTGCCGATCAAGCTGATGCCGGGGAATTCCATGCCGTGATAGGTCAGCGGGGCTTGCACGATCGCCATTTCGCGGTAGGGATAGGCCCCGAACCGATCGCTGTAAATCTGAAGCGCCGCGATCGCATCATACAGGGCCGATTGGCCCGCTGCGCCGTCCTCGGCCTTGAAGTAGGAGCGCACGCGGGTGCCCAGCGTCTCTGTCTCCAGCACCTGAAACGTGGCGCTCATCAACAGGTTGAACTCGCGCGCCGGCCCGATCACGTAGTGCGCGGTCACCCAGCCCGCGGGATCGACCGTGCGCGAGAGCTCGCTCCCCGTGGCGGCGACGATCAGGCCAGGCGGCATCGTGACCTGCACGCGATACAGCGCTGCATCGTGGAAGCCCACATCCCCGTGGACGTAGGGCACGTCCAGAGCCCAGCCCGTGCCGCGCCGGGCGGCCAGGATGGGGTAGAAATTGGTCAGGCTGAAGATGTCCTCGTTGATCCCGAAAATCGTATACTCGCCGGCTTTGCTTTCGCGTTCGACTTTGCCCAGGAACGACAACCAGACCCGGGCTGTGTCGCCGTGGACCAGCGGCTTGGGCAACACCAACTGCACTGCCGTCCGGCTGGCGGCCGAAGTGAAATTGACGTTGGCGCCATTGACGCTCGCACCGTTGATTTGCAGCTCGCCGCCGAACGCGTAGAGGTTAGGGTAAGTGCGGAAATAGAGATCGGTCAGCGGCTGCGTGGTGGAAATGGGGAGGGTGAGCTCGAGCGTCCCCGTGTAGGCGCGCTGCGCGGGATCGATCGTTACCGTGATACTGTAGCTTGGCATCGCCGCCAGTTGCGCCGCGGACAGCTCAAAGCCCGGCCGCCACGCCTGACGGATGTCGGCATAGGGGTCGGCCGCGGGTTTTGTCGCGCGACAGCCGGCCAGGAGCAGGGCCAAGGCGACGCAGACGGCCAAGAGCAGCACGCCGTGCGTGTGAGCGGGTCGCACGGACGGGGAGCGGGATGAATCCATGACACCTCCGAGGGAGGACGAGTCGGTAGGGCGCAGTATAGCATAAGCCACGACCGCCGACAATCGTTTGTTCATCGAGCGCGGGCGTGCTATAATCGGCCCGATCCGCGCCAACAGATATCCATCGTGGAGCCAAGCCGATGCCCTTGACCATCAGCGAAGTTGAACACATCGCCGAGCTGGCAAAGCTCAGTCTGACCGATGCAGAGACGGCTCTGTATCGCGACCAGCTTTCCGCCATCCTGGACTACGCCGCCGCGATCCAGCGAGTGGACACCTCCGCCATCCCGCCCACGGCCACCGTTTTGCCGTTGCGCAACGTGCTGCGCGCCGATCACGTCACACCGGCCATGTCGCAGGAAGACGTGTTGGCGAACGCGCCCGACGCGGTCGAGGGGTGCTTCCGGGTCAAGACGATCCTGGACGCCGGATGAAGGGGAGCCGATCGTGCTGCACGAACTGACCATCCACCAGGCGGCCAGCCTCCTCCGCTCCGGCGAAATCACCGCCGTCGAGTTGACCGAAGCCGTCTTGGCGCGCATCCTGGCCGTCGATAATGACGTCAAAGCCTACCTGGCGCTGACGCCCGAGGTTGCGTTGGAGCAGGCCGCCGAGGCGGATGCGACCCTGGCCGATGCCCGGCGCGCGGGCACGTTGGCTGAACTGCCGCTGCTCACCGGCATCCCGTTGGCGATCAAAGACGTGATCAGCGTCGAGGGCATCCCGGCCACCTGCGGTTCCAAAATTCTGGAGAATTATCTCCCGCCTTACAGCGCCACCGCCGTATTGAAGCTGCGCGCTGCGGGCGCGGTGCTCTTGGGCAAGACTAACACCGACGAGTTCGCGATGGGGTCAAGCACCGAGAACTCGGCGTATTTTACCACCCACAACCCATGGGACCTGGAGCGCGTGCCTGGCGGGTCCAGCGGCGGCAGCGCGGCCGCGGTCGCGGCCGACGAGTGCCTGGCCGCGTTGGGCACCGACACCGGCGGCAGCGTGCGCCAGCCGGCCGCGCTGTGCGGCGTGGTGGGGCTGAAACCGACCTACGGCCGCGTCAGCCGGTACGGGTTGATCGCGTACGCCTCATCCCTGGATCAGATCGGCAGCCTGGCCAAGGACGTCACCGATGCGGCCATCCTGTTGGGCGCCATCGCCGGCCACGATCCGCGCGATAGCACCAGCGTGAACGCGCCTGTGCCGGATTATGCCGCGCCGTTCCAACACAAACCAGGTTTATCCGGTCTGCGGATCGGCGTCCCGAAGGAGTATTTCGTCCCCGGCATGCAGCCCGAAGTGGAGGCGGCCGTGCGCGCCGCGATCGGGGTCATGCGGGACCTCGGCGCCGAGATCCGGGAGGTGAGCCTGCCGCACACCGATCTGGCGCTGCCCGTCTACTACCTGATCGCGCCGGCGGAGGCATCGGCCAACCTGGCCCGCTTTGACGGCATCCGCTACGGGCTCTCGGCGTCCGGCGGGTCGTTGTGGGAGACGTACCGGCAAACTCGCGGCCAGGGTTTCGGGCCGGAGGTCAAGCGGCGCATCATGTTGGGCGCGTATGCGCTCAGCGCGGGCTATTACGACGCCTACTACCTCAAGGCGCAGCAGGTGCGCACACTGATCAAGCAGGACTTTGATAACGTGCTGCGTGATGTGGATGTGATCGCATGTCCCACCAGCCCCACCACCGCGTTTCGCATCGGCGAGAAGGTCGACGACCCGCTGAGCATGTACCTGACGGACATCTTCACCCTGTCGCTGAACCTGGCGGGGATCTGCGGCCTGTCGCTGCCGTGCGGCTTCGATGCGGCCGGGCTCCCCATCGGGCTGCAATTGATCGCCGGCCCGTTTGAGGAACCGCGGCTGTTGCAGGCGGCGTACGCCTACGAGCAGGCGACGGACTGGCATACACGCAAACCGAAGCTGGAAGCGGAAAGCTAGAGAATGGCAGTCAAAGCTGACTTTGCCCCTTTCGCCGCCCGGATGCGGGCCGAAAAGCTGCCGGAGATCGCCATCCGGACGTTCGCGTTCTATTACGAGCAGTTGGCCGCCGGCGAGACCGGCTTGATCCCGGAGTCCTCACTTCAGCCGATCGCGGAACTGCCCGATCTGGAGCAGTTGCCCCCCGCGCTGGCCCAGACGGGCCGGTCTGCGCTCTCCAAGACCATTTTGCTGAAGCTTAACGGCGGCCTGGGCACGGGGATGGGGCTGGCGCGGGCCAAATCGCTGCTGGCGATCAAAGACGGGCTGACGTTCCTTGACATCATCGCCCGGCAGGCGCAGCACTCGGGTGTGCCGTTGGTGTTGATGAATAGTTTTAGTACCCGCGCGGACACGTTGGCTGCGCTGGCGCCGTACCCGGAGCTGGGAAAGCGCATCCCGCTGGACTTCGTCCAACACAAAGTCCCCAAGGTGCGCCAGGCCGATCTGGCGCCGGCCGATTGGCCGCAGGATCCCGATCTGGCGTGGTGTCCGCCCGGCCACGGCGACATTTACACCGCGTTGGTCACCAGCGGCATGCTGGAGACGCTGTTGGCGCACGGCTACGAGGTTGCCTTCGTCGCAAACGCCGACAACCTGGGCGCCGCGCTCGACCCGACCATCCTGGGCTATTTCGTCGCCAATCGTTTGTCGTTTCTGATGGAGGTGGCCGACCGCACGGGGGCCGACCGCAAGGGTGGACACCTGGCGCGGTCGACGCGCGATGGCCGGCTGGTCCTGCGTGAGTCGGCCCAGTGCCCGGCCGAGGACGAGGACGCGTTCCAGGACATCGGCCGGCATCGCTTCTTCAATACCAACAACCTCTGGCTGAATCTGCCAGCGTTGAAGCAGCTCCTGGATGAGCGAAACGGCGTGCTGGGCCTGCCGATGATCCGTAACAGCAAGACGCTGGACCCGCGCGACCCGTCCGCGCCAAAGGTGTACCAGCTTGAAACTGCCATGGGCGCGGCGATTGCCCTGTTTGCGGGCGCCGGTGCGCTGCGCGTGCCGCGGACGCGCTTTGCGCCGGTGAAGAGCTGCGACGACTTGCTGGCTGTGCGCTCGGACGCGTACGTGCTGACCGACGACTGGCAGATCGCGCCCAACCCGGCCCGCGCGCTGGCGTCGCTGGTGGTCCGCCTGGATGCGCGCTACTACCATTTGATCGATGACCTGGAGGCGCGGTTCCCCTTCGGCCCGCCGTCGCTGGTGGATTGCGAACGGCTGACCGTGACGGGCGACGTGCGCTTCGGACGCGGGGTGACGTGTCGCGGAGTGGCCGAGATCGCCAATCACACGGGCCGCCCGGCAACGATTGCCGACGGCGAGGTAGTGGCAGGGATCCTGAACCGGTGAACGCGCGGCCCCAACTCTGCTTTTCATAGCTATTCATACTTTCGGAGGTTCTATCCCATGTCTGATCGTCTTTCGCATCGGGTGGTCGCCGTGCCCCCATCCGGAATCCGCAAGTACTTCGACATCGTCGCCACGATGAAGGACGTGATCTCCCTTGGCATCGGCGAGCCGGATTTCGTCACGCCGGATGTGATTCGGCAATCCGGCATTGCCTCGTTGGGCCGCGGGGAGACGAGCTACACGTCCAACTCCGGCGTCAAGGAGCTGCGCCAGGCCATCGTCGCCAAGTGGGAGCAGCTCTACGGCGTCGCCTACGATCACCACGCGGAGACGTTGATCACCGTCGGCGGGTCGGAGGCGCTCTACCTGGCCCTCACCGCCATCCTGAACCCCGGCGATGAGGTGTTGGTGCCCGAGCCGTGCTTCGTCTCCTACGAAGCCGAGGTGGTCTTCGCCGGTGGGACGGCCGTGCCCATCGCGACCCGCGTCGAAGACTTGTTCCAGGTGACAGGCGCCCAGCTCGAAGCGGCCATTACCCCGCGGACCAAGGCGATCCTGATCAACTATCCCAACAACCCCACCGGCGCGACCCTGGACCTGGCGAAGATGTTGGAGATCGCCGCGGTGGCCGAGAAACACGACCTGCTGGTCATCTCCGACGAGATTTACGACCGGCTCGTCTACGCGGCCCCACACATCACCTTCAGCAGCCTGCCGAACATGCGCGACCGGACGATCATCATCGGCGGCTTCTCCAAGGATTACGCAATGACCGGCTGGCGTCTGGGCTTCGTGTTGTGCCCGGCCGACATCCTGGGCCAGATGCGCAAGATCCACCAGTACACGATCATGTCGGCCTCGACCACCGCGCAGATGGCCGCGATCACCGCGATGACCGATCCGGCCGCGGAAGACGCCGTGCTGGCGATGCGCGAATCGTACGACGTCCGGCGTAAGCTCCTGTTGGCCGGGCTGAGCAGCGTCGGCATGCCCGCGTTCGAGCCGCGCGGCGCGTTCTACGCCTTCCCCGACATCCGCATCAGCGGCATGACCTCCGACCAGTTCGCGATGACGCTGCTGGAGGAGGAACAGGTGGCCTGCATCCCCGGCCCGGCGTTTGGCCTGGGCGGCGAGGGCTACGTGCGCATGTGCTACGCGACCGCGCAGGATAAGATTGAAGAGGCGCTGGAGCGGATGGGGCGGTTTGTGCGGAGACATGGGTAGATTGGTAATTTGGTAGATGGTAACTTGGTAACTTGGTAGATTGGGGGTGGGATGACCAGTTTACCAACTACCAATGTACCAAGCTACCATTTGAAGGAGCTTAACGATGTTACCCTGGCAATCCGGCTATGTCGAGGCCAACGGCCTGACGTTGCACTACACCCGCACGGGCGGTGCGAAGCCGCCGGTCGTCCTGGCGCACGGTTTCTCTGACGACGGCTTGTGCTGGACGCCCGTCGCTGAGGCGCTGGAGGCCGATTACGACGTTGTTATGGTGGATGCGCGCGGCCACGGCCGCTCGGCCGCTCCGGAACAAGGGTATGGCTCCGCCGAGCACGCGGCCGACCTGGCCGGCGTGATCGCGGGGCTGGGCCTGAAGCGCCCGGCGGTGCTGGGGCATTCAATGGGTGCGGCCGCAACCCTGGTGCTCGCCGGCATGTACCCCGACCTGCCGCGCGCGATCCTGCTGGAAGACCCGCCCGCGTGGTGGTTGCCCCCCGCAGCCGACATGCCGCCTCCAAATCTGAAGGTGATGCGGCAAGGGATCATCGAACTCAAACGCAAAACGCGTGAGGAGCTGATTGCACAGGCGCACAGCCAATCGCCTGCGTGGTCGGAGGCCGAGTTGGGCCCCTGGGCCGATTCAAAGCTGCGTTTCAGCTTCAACGTCCTCGTCGCGGGCGAGCCGGCGGCCGTGGACTGGCCCGCAACCGTGCGCCGCATCACCTGCCCGGCGCTCCTCATCACGGCGGATCCCGCGCGGGGCGCGATTGTCACGCCCAAAACCGCCGCATCTCTTCAGGCATTGGCGCCGCAGACGCGCGTCGTTCAGATTGCAGGCGCGGGTCACAGCATTCACCGCGAGCAATTCGGCCGCTATATGGCAGCGGTGAGCGCCTTCTTGGAATCTATCTGAAAAGCCCGCTCAAGGCCGGTCTCCGACCGAGCCAGGGCACGGTCAGAGCAATGCTCGCGGCATGAACTGTGTCTAGAACGTCGGTCAAGTAATACCAAGCCACACTGTCTGGCGGTTAGAAACCGCTGCAACCCTTGCGAAGTCGCCCTGCGGCGACTGGAGTCAGCCGACGAAGGTCGGCTTTGCGAGGGTTGCAGCGACCTCGGTCGCCTGTGGCGGATTACTCGGCCAGAGTTTCCAGCTTCAGCAAACGCCCGCGCGCCAGGGCCGCTTCCAGCCGGTGTGGGGGCAGCCGCACGCGCAGATGATCGAGTACGGCGTTTGCTTCGGTCGTCACGGTGTCATCGCAGGCCGGATGAGCCAGGATGAGTCCGATCCACTCGGCAGAGCGGAGGGCGTTTCCGGCGCGCGCCTGAACATCTGCCAGCCCCGCCAGGGCCGACAGCGCCATGGGAAGCGCGCCCGCCGCCAACGTCTGTTGGAAAACGCTGCGGTACGCTCGCTCGGCGCCGGCGTTGTCGCCGTTCTCGGCCATCACCTCGGCCAGATTTCGGGTGAACAGCGCCTCGAAATCGGTCATGCCGAGCTCACAACACAGAGCGATTGCCTGCTGTAGGCTGTCCTGCGCACTGTGCAGCTCCCCGCGACGCCGCGACACCTCGCCCAGGTTGCCCAGGACAATCGCAACCGTGAAACGGTTGCCGATCTCGCGTGCGACCGCCAGCACATCATTCAAGTGCTGCGTCGCCGCGGCAAAATCGCCCTGTGACGTCTCCGTGTTGGCCAGGTTGTTCAGGCACGCGATCTCGCCCTCGCGATCGCCCAGTTCCCGATAGAGCGCCAGGCTGGCCTGATAATGGCTGGCCGCGAGACTGTTGTCCCCCAGGCGCCGGGCGATCACCCCCAGCCTGCGCATCGCCAGCGCGGCAGCCGCGCGGTTTTCGCAGGCATTGGCCGCCTGCAGCGCCTCCTCACAAAGCCGCCGTGCCTTGCCATACGCGCCCTGCTTGACCGAGACCCACCCCAGGCCGCTCAGCGCACCGGCCATGACCGCTCCATCTCCCGACCGGCGCGCCAGGCTGAGCGACTCCTCGAAGCAGTGCCGGGCAGGCTCAAATCTCCCCAGGTTCTCCTGCACGTTCCCCAGCTTGACCAGCAGGCCCGGCCGCAAGTCACCGCCGGTCGCCGCCTCGTCCATCAGGGCTAATGCCCGCTCGTAAGACCGGGCTGCATCTACGAACGCGCTGAGGCCGCGCGAGCGATCGGCGGACTGCACCAGGTACGGGATCGCCCGGTCCGCATCGCCGGCCTCGTCGTAGTGGTGGGCGAGCTGGGCCGCGATGTCGGCCTCGTGCCCCGCGTAGAGCTGCTCGAGGGCCGCCGCAACGTCCCCGTGATAGATACGTTGCTCCGTGTGCGTGAGATCGTTGTAAAGATACTGCTCGAAGACGCTGTGCGAGAAGCGAAAGCGCGAAAGGATCTGGCGTCCCAGGCGCACTTCAGCCGCTTCCTGCACGAGATGGTGGCGTTTTTCGAGCTCCCGCGACAGCTCGCGCACCAACTCGCGCTCATTGGTTCCCAGCAGCCGGCCGAGCACCTGCGTGTGGAACTCCGCCCCCTCGACGCTCGCGCTCGTCAGGATATCGCGCTGCCCGCGTTCCAGCCGGGCCAGGCGCTCGGCGACGACCCCCTCCACGCGCGGGGGCAGCGACGCCCAATCGAGATCCGGGCGGCTGATCCAGCGGCCGGAGGCGTCCTGCGCCAGGTCGCCGCGCGCTTTCATCTCCCGGATGAGTTCCAGCGTGAAGAGCGGATGGCCGCCGGTGTGTTGCAGGAGCGCGGTGCGAAAGGCGCTGCCCAGCGCGTTGGGCTCCTGATCCAGGAGCAAGTCAATGAACTGTCGTCCCTCGCTCGCGCCGGCCAGCCCCAGGTCGATCCACACGTCGCCGAAGTAGCGTTTGATCTCGTTCATCGTGGATTCAAGCGGATGCCGGCCGCCATCGCGGCCGATGGCGACGTCGTCGGGACGGTAGCTGCCCACGATCAGGAGCGCGCCGTCCTCAATCGCCCGCACCAGGTGGAAGAGCAGGCCGATGGAGGGCGCATCGGCCCATTGCAGATCGTCCAGGACGATCACCAGGGGGGCGGCCTGCGTCAGACGCCGGAGCGCGGCCGCGTATTGTTGGAAGATCCGGGACTGGTCCAGGTCGGGCGTCGGCGCGGCGCCGGCGCTGGCATCGATGCGCCGCTCAAGCGTCTTCACTACGTCCAACTTGCCGGCCATCGTCTTGGTCGCGCGCGCGATCAGCGCACCGCCGGGGATGAACGCGGTCAGGACATCGGGCGCAAACTCGAAGAAGAGGCCGTAGGCCACGTTGACCAGCTTGCTCAGGCGCTGCGCATTTTCCTTCGTCAGCGTGCGGTGGGACTTTTCCTGTACGCCGCCGGTTAGAAGATCAATCACCTCGCGCCACGGCAGGTAGGAGTCGGAAGCACCGGTCTGCGCGTTGCACTCGGCCAGGGCGAACACGACGTCACCGTGCGCGGCTTGGGCCCGACGGGCGAACTCTGCCATCAGCGCCGATTTGCCCGCGCCGGCCTCGCCGGTGATCAGGCAGATCTGCGGTTTGCCGCCGAGCGCCCGCTGCAGGAAGCCGTCGAGCCGCGCCAGCTCGCGTTCGCGGCCGACGAAAGGGGAGCTGTCCGTGCTGTCCATGGATCTTGTGTCCTTTGCGAATATCTACCGCACGATCATCGGCAGGAACGTCGGTTGCCGGCCGAAGGCAAACGGGCTACCATAATCGTCGCGCCATGTGACGTTGCCGGCCGCATCCACGGCCTGGGCGTAGAACTCCACCCGCGTCCGATCGGCCCCGGGCAGCAGCCCGGTCCAGGCGCCCGTGGCCGGGTCGCTGAGGGCCAGCTCCAGCAGCCGCCATTCCGACGAACCGGCCAGGCGGTACAGGATCACGGCGCGGCCGACGCCGCCCGCATCCGTGGCCTCGACCGTGAAACGGACGGCGTCGCCCGCCTTGGCCGCGGCCGCGCGCCAGATATTCGGCGCGGTGAAATCGGTGTTGCCGAACGGCGCATGGTAGGTGACGACCTCCAGCCGTTCCCAGACGCGCTGGATGCCGACCGTCTGGGGCGTGTTGGACGTGGCGCGGAACTGCCCCGGCGCCACCACCAGCCGTTCCAGCACATCCCCCTCCACCCGCAGCAGCCGGTTCACGGCCGTGATCCGGCCCGGGTAGAAGGTAGGGCTGTCGAAAAGCGGCTCGGCGGACAGATAGGTGTCGTCGGTGATCACGCGCGTGACGAGCGGATCGATGCCCTCGTCGCGCGTGCGGCCGCCGACGAGCAGCGCGCCGTGGGCGATGCCCGCGACCCCGGCGATGTCGAGGCTCAGCCGCGGCTCGACGGGGCGGCCCGCCAGGGCCTGGGTTTCGCCCGCCACCGTGTAGGTGCGGCCCCTGGCCGTGTTCACAGCAGTGAATACCGGCGTGATGGTGTGAGGCACCGCGAGGGTCGCGGCGAGGCCTGATACGCCCTGCGACGCACCAGGCAGCTCCGAGGCGCCTGGCGCGTCAGCGACGACTTCCAGGGCCGCTGGCACGCGCACGCGGCGCATGGGCAACCCGTACAGGGTCCAGATCGCCAGCACCTTCTCGTCGTAGTTGCTCAGGGCGTTCGGCCCCAGGCTGTTGAAGTAGCGCTGCTTTGCCTGTCGGACTGCATCCCCGATCGGCACGGCCGTCCCGCCGCCGGCATTGACGATGGCCGCGAAATTGAGCGCCAGCGCCTCGGAGTAGACGATCAGGTCGGAATCGCCGTAGCCGAACCCGCTGTTGCCGATGAAGGTCGCACCCTTGGCGGCGAACGCCTGCGCCCAATCGGCTGTGCCGCCGGGGACGTTGAGGCCGGAGTGGCAACCCACGGAGAAGACCAGGGAACGGCTGAAGTCGGTGGCTGCGCTGGAGACTTCACTGGCGAGCAGGTTGCCGCCGGAGGACAGCGCGGGGACGAGGAGTCCGTGCTGGAAGTGCCCGTTGAGCGAGAGCTGCTGCGCCGCGGCGCCGGCGACGAACAACCGGCTGCGCAGATCGCCCGCATTCCAGGTGTCGTTGATGAGCTTCGTCACGGCGATGCCGCGCGCCTGCATGAGGCTGGCGATTGCCTCAGCCTCGTCGGTCAGGAAGTCGTAGCCCGTCAGGAGGGCGGTAGGCGCGTCGACGGACGGCGCAGCCAGGAACGTGTTGATCTGCCGGACGATGTCGCTGGGGGTTTCGACCAGGCGGCCACTGCTCAGTTGGGGCAGATACAGCTCGCGGCCGCGGTAGGCGATCGGCAGCAGGCCGGCGTAGTAATCGTCGGTCAGCAGGTAGCGCTGGCTGGCCGACTGGGCCAGCAGCGGATTGGCGGCGACATCGCCCGCATAGTTGCGCTCGTTGGCCACGCGGGCCTCATCTGTGACGCGGAAGTACGGGATCAGATCGTCACCCCCGATGATCACGAGGTACTGCAAGTTGCGGTATGCCGGGGCCAGGTGATAGAGCAGCGACTTGATGGCCTGGGCGACATAATTCGCGGCGTTGGGATTGGTCGGCTGGGTGTCCCAGACCGCATAGGCGGTGACCAGCTCGGGGTAGCTGTCGAGCGCAATGACCTTGCCGTGCACCTGGCTTTGGGCGGCGAGGGCCTGCAGCTTGGCGGAGAGGGCGGCGGCGCCCGGCGGGTCGCTGGCAGCGTAGCGAGCCTGGGTGCGCGCCGAGTTGACCAGGATCAGCGTTTTGATGCTCGCATCAACGGCCGGCAGGGCAAAGGAAACCGGCACGGCGGCCGCGATCGCCGGCGACCGCGTCTCGTCCGCCAGGATCTGCGCCCGCAGCCGATAGGGTTGCGCCGCGTAGTCGCCGTTGTGCGGCTTCACGAGCAGGTAATAGGACCCGGTGGCTTCGTGGATCGGGTAGCGCAGGCTCTCGACGGCAAGTCCCGCGTGTGCGGAAAGCGCCACCAGCGTGCCGGCCGGCGCGTGTGTGCCGCTTGCACAGGTGGCGCAGCCCTGGCCGATGTCGGCGAGCTGCCCGATGTCCGCGAGCTGCCCGATGTCCGCTAACTGGCCGATGTCCGCGAGTTGGCCGATGTCCGCGAGTTGGCCGATGTCTGCGAGTTGACCGATGTCAGCGAGCTGGCCGATATCCGCAAGCTGACCGATATCGGCGAGCTGACCGATGTCTGCGAGCTGGCCGATGTCGCGCAGTTGACCGGTCTGCTGATCGATCTCGGGCGCGTAAAGCAGCAGATCGTAGTCGGCCGGCAGTTGGTCGAGGGTGGCGCTGATGATCGTGCCGGCCTCCGGCGCGTTGATCTGGTACCAGTGCCAGCCGCGGGGGCTCGGCAGCGTTGCCTGGACCGCTGTGCCATCCGTCAATGGGAACGCATCGCCGCGCGCGCTGCCGGCGGCCACGGCGGCCGCGGAAGCATAACCGATCCGGTAAGAGGTGCCATCCCAACCGGAATACCACATCTTCAGCGTCCCGCCCACCTGCAACACCGTCGCGTAGTCAGCACTGCCACTATCCCACTCGCCGGCCGCGCCCTGCGGCAGCACCATGCCCTTGCGCGCCCAGTGGATGCCGTCCGAGGATGTCGCATAACCCACCTGGGACAGCGTGTGAGCCGAGTTTTCGCCGGAATACCACATGTGATACTGCGCTCCATCATAGAGCACACAGGGGCGGTAGACGAAGTTGTCCCATCCTCCGCTGCCGCCCGCGATGACCGGGTTCCCGGCGTATTCTGTCCAGGCGATGCCATCCGGGGAGGTGGCGTAGCCGATGCTGCTGTTGGCGTAGCCGTTGAACCACATGTGGTACAGGCTCCCCACCTTGACCACAGTGGGCCTCCCCCGGTAGCGAGTATCCCAGCTCCCCACCGCGCCGACGTCCAGCACCGGATTGCCGGCATACTTCGTCCAGGTGACGCCGTCCGGCGAGGTGGCGTAGCCGATGCGGCCGTAGAGGGCGGTGTCCAGACCGGTGTACCACATCTTGTAGGTGCTGCCCTCCTTGATGACCGTCGGTGAGCCGACCGAATTAGCCTCCCAACTGCCCGCGGCGCCGGCCTGCAACACCGGACTACCGCGCCGGGTCCAGGTGAAGCCGTCGGGTGAGGTCGCGTAGCCGATCCTGCGGGGGTCATTCAATCCGCCCGACCCGGCGTACCACATCTTGTAGGTCGAGCCATCCAGCAGCACGCTGGGGAAGGCCGTGACGCCGCTATCCCACGCGCCGGTGGACATCACCGGGTTCCCGGCCAGTTTGCTCCACGCACCGGGCGCGATGGCAGCATCGGGCGCATCGGCGGCCGGCCTGCCCGATGCGCTTGCCGGCAGGAGGTCTGAGGCGAAAAAGAGGAGCAGAGCGAGGGCCGTCAGGGTGGAAACCGTGACCAGGCATAAAGTGCGACGAGAGCGGAACATAGCACCTCCCGGAAAGAACGCAGTGCCTCCCCGCTAAACGGAAAACGAATTGGTAAAGAGAATAACAGCATCTGCGGGACATGTCAATCCAAGTTCTCGGAGGTCCGGACGTGAGTTCAGGCCTCAGCCAGGCACCCTGTGCTTGTCCTGGGCTGCGTGTCGTGGTATGCTCACGCCATCGGTTTGCCCATCCCATTGACCTATCGGGTAACTTAATGACCACCTACGAAACCATCATCGGGCTGGAAGTCCACGCCCAGCTCCGCACCCAATCTAAGATGTTCTGCGGCTGCAGCGCGGATTACGCGGCCGCGGCGCCGAATACCCACGTCTGCCCGGTGTGCATGGCGCTGCCGGGCGCGCTGCCGGTGATCAACCACACGGCTGTCGAGAAGACGATCCTGGCCGGGCTGGCCCTCAACTGCACGATCTGCGAGCACGCGGTCTTTGCGCGCAAGAACTATCACTACGCCGACTTGCCCAAGGGCTACCAGATCAGCCAGTACGAGCTGCCATTTTGCCGCGACGGGTGGATCGAGGTTGAGGTTGAAAACAAACCTGGTTTCTCAGAGAAACCAGGTTTGTCCAAGCGCATCGGGATCACGCGGGCGCACCTGGAGGAGGACACGGGCAAGCTGGTGCACGGGGGCAGCGAGGCGGGCGATACGCGGCTCAGCCAGGGCCGCGGCAGCTACACGCTGGTGGATCTCAACCGGGCAGGCGTGCCGCTGCTGGAGATCGTCACCGAGCCGGACATTCGGTCGCCCGAAGAAGCACGCGCATACCTGGTCAAGCTCCAACAGATCCTGCGTTACCTCGGCGTGAGCTCGGCCGACATGGAGCGGGGCGCGATGCGCTGCGAGGCCAATGTCAGCGTGCGGCCGGTTGGCCAGGAAAAGTTTGGCACCAAGGTCGAGGTGAAAAACCTGAATTCGTTCAAGTCCGTCAAACTGGCGTTGGAATACGAGGTGGCCCGACAGATCGCGGCCCTGGAGCGCGGGGAGCGTGTGGTGCAGGTGACGATGGGCTGGGATGAAGAACGCGGCCGCACGGTCGTCCAACGCACCAAGGAATCCTCCGACGACTACCGCTACTTCCCGGAGCCCGATCTCCCGCCCCTGGTCGTGGATCGCGCCTGGGTGGATGAAATCCGCAGCCGCCTGGTGGAGCTGCCGGACGCGAAGATCGCGCGCTACGTGAACGAGCTGAGTCTTGATCCGCGCGATGCGCAACTGCTCGCCATGGATCGTGGGGTCGCGGAGTACTTTGAGGCAACCCTGGCCACGCTTAGAAACCAGGTTTCTCGCAGAAACCTGGTTTCTAGTGCGATGGGAGACGCGAAGATCGCCGCCAATTGGATCACCGGCGAGCTCTTCCGCCTCATGAACGCGGCCGGCGCCGGCATCGAGGCGGTCAAGGTGGCGCCGGCCGCCCTGGCCGAGCTGTTAGGGCTGGTCGCCGCGGGCCAGGTCAACCAGAACGGCGCCAAGCGGGCGCTCGGCGCCATGTTCGTGACTGGCCAGCCGGCGGACCAGGTCATCCGAGAGCTTGGGTTGGCCCAGGTCAGCGACGCGGATGCGCTGGCGCAGGCGGTGACGGATGCGCTGGCGAAGTTCCCCGCCGAGGTCGCCCGCTATCGCGGCGGCGAGGAGAAGATCTTCGGCTGGCTGCTGGGCCAGGTGATGCGGGAGACGAAGGGCAAGGGCAACCCGGCCGTGGTGCGCGAGCTGTTGGAGAAAAGCCTGCGGGGTTGAGATCACACGGGATTTTTTAATGAAGGGACGCAGATGCGTACGATTGCCCGGGCGCTATCCATGTCGCTGCCAGGCAATTCAGGTGTCTCTGCGTCCCTTTGTCTATATCGCTTGGGGTGGGTTACAAAGTCCGATCCCACTCTTCCAGCAGTTCCGGCAATTCATCGATGGAGTCGATGCGCGCATCCGGCTTGATGTCGGAAGGGCTCTCAATTTGATAGGGAGAGGCGACCAGCACCGCATGCATCCCCACCTTTTGCGGCCCGGCGACGTCTACATCCAGTTTGTCGCCGACGAAGACTGCCTCGGCCGGGGCTACGTCCAACTGATCCAGCGCGCGGCGGAAGATGCGCTGATCGGGCTTGACGAAACCCGCCTCGCACGAATAGACGCGCACCGGCAGGTATTCGAGCAGGCCAAACCGGGCCAAATCGGCGTCGTGCATCTCGGGCGCCCAGAATGTGTTGGATACCAACCCCAGCGCCCGTCCCTGGGCGGTGAGCTTCGCCAGCACCCCCGGCGCATCCCCCATCACGGGCTGCACCACGGCTGAAATGGCCTTGTAGTACACCGCCAACGCCGCGGGCCAGATCTTCTCCGGCACCACGATGTCTACGGCGGCCAGCCCTTCTTGCAGAATGAGATCGGCGCTATTGGCGTAGTGCGTGCGCTTGGCCTTCGCTTCCATCGCCGAGGCCATCCGGCCCACCGCGCGCACGGCCAGGTCTGGGTCGGGCACTTTGGCGCCGCCTTCGACTGCTACTTTCAGGAAGGCGCGCAAAGCGCGTGCATTGATGGCCTCAAAGGAGTGCTCCGGGGGCTGATCATAATGCAGCAGCGTGCCGCCCAAATCAAATAGGATCACTTGAATCGCTGGCATAAATCCTCATTTCCGTCATGCATGACAGCTATCCCTGCTCTGGCGTTCAACCGGCCTGCGCTGGAGCCAGATAAGCCAGCACCTTGCGCACGTTGATCTGCAAAGTCTCAGCCGTATCGACGATCAAGCGCGGACCTGAGAGTCGCTCGAACCGGGCGCGCTCTTGCTGGAAGGTCGCCCAGTCGCGCGTGCGGTAGTCGGGCAGCTCCTGGCCGCGCTGCTCGATGCGATCGCGGAGCAGCCCTTCGTTGGTGCAGGTGCATTCGATGATTTTCAGGTCGGCCTTGGTGGAGCGCGCCAACTGATCGACCTTGTCTTGGAATGTGCGATACCCGGCCGGACTATCCAGCACCACAGTCAGGCCTAACGTCAGGTTATCGCGCGCCAGGCTGATCAGCAGTTCGTAGGATAATGGGCCGGCCAGGTCCGCGGCCCGGTCAAGCTTGAGATCGCGGGCCAGCGTCATGGCCGTGTCTTTGATCGTGTCTTTGTCCAGGTAGGCCGCGCGCAGCTCGCGGGCCACAGTGCGAGCCAGGCTGGTCTTCCCCATGCCCGGCAGGCCGGCAAAAACGATGAGTTGACGGCCCGGCATTGCGCACCTCCGTTCTGTGCGCTCACAACGCGATCTGCAAAACCCCCAGCAGCAGCACAAGCAGCGGCGCGATGAAAATCGCCGGCAGCAGGTTTGCAGTGCGAATCCGCTTGATGTCCAGCAAGAGAAAGGCGATGCCCAGGATCACGACGCCGCCGGTTGCGGTCATCTCGATCACCCACGGCGTCTCGCGCGTCACCCCGCCCAGCGCTGTGGCGAACAACACTGCCAGTAAACTCAAACCACCCTGGTAGCCGAAGACGGTGGCAGCCGACAGGATCACACCGGCGCCGAGGCTGGCCGCCAATGCCATCGAAGCGAATCCGTCCAGCACCGATTTTACGGCCAACAGGTTGTAATCGCCCATGAGGCCATCCTGGAGTGCCCCCAGGATCGTCATCGGCCCGACGCAGAAGATCAGGCTGGCCGTGATGAATCCTTGTGCGAACTTGCCGCCCTTTTCGCTGTCGGCCTGGGCGGTTGCGCCGCCCCCGAAGCGATTCTCGGCCCAGCGGCCCAGCCAACTGAGGCCATCATCGATGCGCAGCGCCTCGCCGAGGATGCCTCCGATCAGGATGCTGAACAACGGGATCAACGTGTTCTGGGTCTGGATAGCCATCGTGACGCCGATAACCAGCGTCATCAGCCCCAGGCCGGATAACACAGTTTGGCGCGTTTTTTCGGGCAGCCGGTTGCCCAGCAGGGTGCCCAGCGACCCACCGACGATAACAGTGCCGACATTGATGAGTGTTCCGGTGACCATGAGTTGCCTGTGAATCAGCGAATGTGCGAATCGGCGTACGAACGGTTGTCTTTCGGACCCCGACAAATGCCGGAGCGTAAGCATAACAGATGTTTGAACGAGAGGCAAGCGCGTAATTTTACGGACAGGTTGACAATTCTGCCCCATCTGGTGTACAAGAACCCTAATCTTATCGCCCCAGGAGACGCCGATGTCTACTCTCCTCCTCAAACATGCTGATTTGCTGGTCACGATGGACGCGGGCCGCCAGCGCATCCCGGACGGTGGACTGTTTGTCCGCGACAACGCCATTGTCCAGGTTGGGCCGACCGCCGACCTGCCTGAGACCGCCGACACGGTCATTGACGCCCGCGGGATGATCGTCTTGCCGGGCCTTGTCAACACGCATCATCACCT
>JAPKMS010000127.1 GCA_026645775.1 Anaerolineae bacterium | reverse complement strand
GGCCGCCAGCCCGGCCAGCCCACTGCCCAGCAGCAGCCAGGTCGCCGGCTCGGGGACTTCGGCGGGTGGCAGCGGAGTGGGCGGCGCATCCGGTTCCTCCAGGCATTGCCACGTTTGACCACCATCAAACGATTTGTAGAAGAACATCCGCGTAGGATCATCAGCGCCATGCTGCTTACCGAATAACTCAATTCGGCAGGCTCCCCCCGCGGCGCACATCTCGCGCGCAGCCAAGTGTAGCATGGCTGTCGGCAATGCTTGCCAGGAGGCGCCGCCGTCGGTCGAATGGGCGAGCGGCCAGCCCCGATAGCCGGAGGCCCAGAGCGTCTGATCTTGCGGGTAGCGTGGCGAGAGTGTAAAGTTGGGCATGCTGGGGCCATGTTCCGGATCCAGGGTGTCGTCGATGCGCATCCAGTGAGCGCCAGTATCAGTGGATTTGTAGAGTCCCCACATATTGGCGCTAAACACGGTGCGATCGCGCACATAGCCCGGTGAGAAGGTGATCTGGTGGGTAACGCCATCGACGCCCCAAGGCATGCCATCGCGACTGAGCTGCCAGGTGCGGCCGCGGTCGGTGGATTTCAAGATGCCACCATCCCAATGATATGCACTGGCGCTGATCAGAATCGTCGCGTCCTGGTCATAGTCCGGCGATAGCGCCACGGCTCCCACACCGCCGGTGTAGAGGTGTTGCCACGTTTGCCCGCTATCTGACGAGTAGACCAAACCTTGCGCAGGATAGACGCCCGGCGGGCCACCGTGGACGCCCAGAAACAGGGAATTTGCATCGTACAAGACCAGGACATCCAGTCCGGGCAGCTGCGGGGACACACGGCGCACCCAAGTCAGGCCGCCGTCAGTCGAACGCTCCAGACGCTGCAAATACGGATCAAACGACAGGTAAAGGGTCTGATCCTGAGCGTAGTGCGGCGAAAAGAGAACGTCGTGCAGATAGCCAAGATCACCCGGTCCGGTGAGTGGCGACCAGGATCGCCCACCATCGCTGCTCTTGAGCAGGGCGCGTTGGAACGCATCCGTTGTTTGTGTTTCCACCGTCATAAATAGCGTATGATCGCTGCCGAAAGTGGGCGAAACATACAGCGCACCTCCCGTGTTCGCTGGCCCGCCCTGGTTTTTCGGCCCACACCCGGGTGGTCGCGTATTCTCAGCGCTCACAGGCGCGTTGCCCCCCACAATCAACCCTAGCACGATTATGGTCAGAAGGCTGATCATCCAGCCCGATTTGTTTTTCGTCATGGGGGACTCCTTCACGGGCAATCCGGCCCTGGGCATTGACAGGTTGGACAGGAGGTGTCACGCCAGCGTACGCCGATCTCGGTCGGCCGCCGCAGGGCAGGATTGAGGTGATCCAGCAGGTTGCTGGCCGTGAAATCCCATCCCGGTCCGCCATTGTAGTGAGTCGAAAACCACGCCACACCATTGATGTACTGACGGCTTCCGCCGATCCCGGTATTCTGCTGAAACCAGGTCAGCATGGGCGTCTCAAACCCATCTCTAACTCTGGCCCAGGTCAGTGGTTGTCCCTGTACTGAGGCGTTCAGGGCTGCCAGCGCGCCAGTCTCTGTGACCCAGATCGGCTTGCCGCGGGTGAGGGTCGGATATGCATTCTGCGATGGGGTGTTGTCGGTCCCCTGAAAGAACTGATAGGCACTGGTCAACGCCTCCTGTACACACGTCGGATCCAGATAGTACGATTGGCAACCCTGGTGATAGGTGCTGGCGTTGCTGGGATAAGCGTGTACGGCAATCCCGTCCAGCGGTCGGCCCTGACGATTCAACTCCTGTAGAAAGGTACTCCAGAGCTCGACG
This sequence comes from Anaerolineae bacterium, assembly GCA_026645775.1. GTDB lineage: Bacteria > Chloroflexota > Anaerolineae > CG2-30-64-16 > CG2-30-64-16 > MO66. The sequence continues at coordinate 611 of JAPKMS010000127.1, read as the reverse complement.
CCACCGGGCCAAAACAGCCCGAATAAGCCAGGCATCGGCAATTGCACTGGGCTGAAAGCAAACACTCTGGCAGTCGGGTCGGCTGCTTTAATCGCATCGTAATACTGGACGTATTGCTCGCCCAAATACTTACCCAGATCGGACCAATCTCCCGGGCTTGATGCGTGCGGGGCAACTGGTACAAAATCCTGATGCCTCTTGTTGATGTCGCCACCGCACAGAGCTGCGTTATCCGGTTCATTGAATAGCAGCCAGATCCGACCAGGGTACTTGCGTGCCAGGAGCGCCGCTCCCTGGGGGTCAGGGTAGAAAGATGTGGCTTCGCTGGGACAATGGATCATCGGCACATAATGTAGATCCTGCAATCCAGCTTCAAGAATGGATATCACCTGCGCTGCACTGCCCACCGCCTGCGCACCCACGAACGGTCCTTGGGCGCCCCAGTTGTACCACCAGTCTGGATTGACGCCCCAGAAGCCGTCGCTGGGGTGCGCATCCAATAATCCTGGATCGCCCACCCCTTTCCAACCATACTGGATCGGCGTCGGTGTCGGCGTGGCCGTTGGGGTCGCCGTGCGCGTGGGCGTAGGCGTGCGCGTGGGCGTCGCGGT
>JAPKMS010000126.1 GCA_026645775.1 Anaerolineae bacterium | reverse complement strand
GTGACGCCAGCACCGCTATGGATCGGCTGTTCCAATCCGCCCTGCAACCCACTGCCACGACCGGCGCGCGGCTGCGGGCCACGGTCGCACCGACCGCCACGGCGCGGGGCGGTCGGGCGGCGCCCACCGCGACGCCGGCGGCTCGGGTGCTCAATGCCGCATATATCCGCCGCCTGCCGCTGATGCTCAAGGGCTGGCCGCCCACGCCGACGCCGACCGCGACCGCGACGCCCACGCGCACACCGACGCCCACGCGCACGGCGACCCCAACGGCCACGCCGACACCGACGCCGATCAAGTATGGTTGGAAAGGCATCGGCCACGGCTGGGAGGCCGCTTATCTGACTGCGGTCCCGGCCAACCAATTCTGGGGTTTGGCCCCGAACTGGTGGTACGACTGGGGATCAGCACTGTACACGCCCACCCCGGGCGCAGCGACTGCCAGCAGTTCGGCGGCGACATTGGCGCTGCTGGAAGCCGGGTTGCAGGACATCGGCTATGTGCCCATGATCCACTGCCCCAATGATTCCGCTGCTACATACCCGGCCGCGCAAGACGCGGCCGGGTTGGCGCGTCGGTATCCTGGTCGGGTTTGGCTGCTCTTCAACGAGCCGGACAATCTCGACGCATGCGGCGGTGATATTGACAGGAAATACAATGACCCATTGACGCAAAAGTGGGTAGCAAACGGAAATTGGGAGAAACTGGGCCAGTATTTGGGCCAGCAGTACGTGCTGTACCACGACACCATCAAGGCCGCAGACCCTACTGCCAGGTTATTCGCTTTCAGTCCGGTGCAGTTACCGCTTTCCACTCTGTCCGGTCTGTATTGGCCTGGCGGCGTCAGGTTGTGGAATGCGTTTCTGCAGGAATTGAATCGCCAGGGACGACCTCTAGATGGCATTGCTCTTCACGCCTACCCAAGCAACGCCAGCACCTACCACACGGGATGCCAGTGGTACTACTATTTGGAGCCGATATGCGTGCAAGAGGCGTTGGTCAGCGCCTACAAGTTTTTCCAAGGTTCGGACGGCACGCCATCGCAGAACCTCTATGCGCCACTGACGCGCAATAAACCGATCTGGATCACTGAGATCGGCACTCTGGAGGGCCTCGGCTATCCGGTGGCGGGACAACCATTGACCTGGCTGCGCGTGCGCGACGGGTTCGAGACGCCGATGCTGAATTGGTTCAAACAAAATGGCGTGCCCGGCGGCAGTTGCGCCTACATCAACGGCGTGGCCTGGTTCTCGACGCATTCCAAAGATCCCTACCACTCGCCGCCTTTGTGGGACTACACAGCAAGCAATTTACTGGATCATCTCAGCTTCCCTACTCAACGCCGACTCACCGAGGTGGGCGCAGCCTGGCGCGACGCAAACTGCGCAACCTGCCAGTGTCCAGGACCGGGTTGCCCGTGAAGGAGGTTCGCATGACCAGCCGCAAATTTGCGTGGGGGCTCTGCGTCTTGGTAGCGGCACTCTGGCTCATCCTCTACGGCACTTTCTCCGTGGCGTTCGCTGATACCACTCTGCCCAGTTGTGACCCCAACAATGGGACAGGGTGGCTGCACATCTCACCCACCTTCGTAATTGATCGGACGCTATTCATGAGGGGAAGAACTGATGACCACTTTGTGCTTCGCAGGAGCACGGATGGTGGGTCTTCTTGGACTAAGGTCGTTCACCCAAGCGGACCAGACATCATTCATGGTCTGTACTTCTCGCCGCAGTATTCGCAAGACCAGACGCTGTATGCAGCCTATGGCGGTACTGGCCGGTTGGATCGCTCGACCGATGGCGGCCGCAGTTGGACGACGTTGACAGCTCCAAGTACCTCTGCCGCCACCGTCGCGATCATGGCGGTGTATGATGCAGATACTCTGTTCTTGGGCTATGGCCAGGGCCAGCCCGGCGGCTACACCGGGCAGGGCCTGTTCTATTCAGCCGATGGCGGCCGCACTTGGGAATACCGCTTCGTAGGCGGCATCGCCGCGGTGGCGCTGTCACCGAACTACGCCCAGGATGCCACACTGATGATCAGCCCGGTGGCCTATCATGCCGATGGTGGTGTCTTCAAGTCCACCGATGCGGGCCGCACCTGGCAACCGAGCCGCGACGGCTTGCGGTGGGGCGGCGATGGGGCGACCTATCAGATCATTTTCTCGCCAGACTTCGTCCACGACCACACCGTGTTCTGTGCCAGCCTGTGGGGGCTGTATAAATCCACTGACGCCGGCGCGCATTGGGCCAATGCCGACGATGCTCTGCACCCGGAGCATGGTCCCAGCCGGCCCTCCTTAACCGTCTCACCGCGCTACTCCCAGGATCACATCCTGTGGGCTAACTGGCTATTCCCTGAAGCGGGTCAAGCCCGCTCGACCGATGGCGGCGCCACCTGGCGGCATTTGCCCACGGCGGTCACGTGGTGGACGGCGAGCGAAGTCTGCTCCGCCGGGAGCGGCTGCCGAGTGATCTTGTTCGGCGTGTCTCAAGGCGGATACCTCAAATCCTTCGACGGCGGGGACACCTGGCAATGCCTGGAGGAACCGGATGCGCCGCCCACGCCGCTGCCACCCGCCGAAGTCCCCGAGCCGGCGACCTGGCTGCTGCTGGGCAGTGGGCTGGCCGGGCTGGCGGCC
>JAPKMS010000125.1 GCA_026645775.1 Anaerolineae bacterium | reverse complement strand
CTACCAACCTACCAACCTACAACCCCAGCTTCCGAGCAATCTCCGCTTCCAGCTTGTTCCGCACGCCCTCGACCGGGATGCGGTTCAGCACTTCCTCGAAGAAGCCTTGCAGGATCATGCGTTCGGCGTTGCCGCGATCGATGCCGCGGGCCATCAGGTAAAACAGATACTCCTCGGGCACCTGGCCGGCCGTCGCGCCGTGGGTGCACCGCACGTCGTCCGCTTCGATCTCCAGGCCGGGGATGCTGTCGGCACGGGCCAGCTTGCTCAGCATCAGATTACGGTTGGCTTGGTAGGCATTGGTCTTCTGCGCCTGCGGGTAGACCTTGATGTAGCCCTGATACACTGAGCGGGCCCGGTCTTTCAGCGCCCCTTTGATCAGGAGGTCGCTGGTGGTGTGCGGCGCCCGGTGCAACTGGTTGGTGTGATGGTCGAGGTGCTGCCGGCCGCCGGGGAAGTACAGTCCCAGCAGCTCACCGTGCGCGCCCACGCCGCTCAGCTCCATGTTGATCCAGTTTTTGGACAGACGGCTGCCCCACGAGCCGATGAAATAGCGCAGCAGGCTGTCGCGCGTGAGCGCCATGCGCTGTGTGCTGAAGTTCCAGGCTGTTTCGGCCAGGTTCTGCAGATGCAGATAATGGACGCGGCTGTTGGCGCCCGGCGCTAACTCTACGACGCTGTTGACCATGCCTTCATCGGCGCCAATAAAGTCTTCCACCAGGGTGACGACCGCCCCCGCTTCCGCAACGACCAGGGTGTGATGCATCCCGGCCAGCTTGCCGGCGCTCTGGAAGATCACCGCTTGCAGCGGCTGATCGATCACGACATTGCGCGGGACGTAGACAAAGGCGCCGCTGCTCCACAACGCATAGTGCAGCGCGCTGAACTTGTTTTCGTCGGTGGCGACAACGGTGTTGAAGTATTTCTGCACCAGCGCAGGATGCCGTTTCACTGCCCCATCCAGGCTGGTGAAGATGACGCCTTGCGCGGCCAGCGTTGCATCCAGTTCGTGCTGTGCCAGCGCACCATCCACAAATGCCAGGGCGCCGACGCTTGTCACCTCGCCCAGGCTTTTGGTTACCGCCTCCGGGAGCACCTCAGGCGCGGCCGTGCCGACCAGCGGCTGGTAGTCTTCCAGCTTGAAGCCGGTCAACCGGGTGCGGCGCCAGGTTTCCTCGCTGCCGGTCGGCCAGGGCAGCTCCTCAAAGAAGCGCCATGCCTTCCGACGGATGTCGAGCATCCACTCCGGCTCGTTTTTGGCCTGAGAAAGGGATTCGACGGGTGAATTAAGGGTTGTTGTTGTCATATGTATCTCCGTGGCAGGTAAAATGGTTGATTGGTAGATTGGTAACTTGGGCCAGCTTCAAGGCGAAGTTCATCGCGATGTACCCATTTACCAACATACCGATTTTCCATCATCCAATCGACCCTTCCATCTGCAACTGGATCAGCCGGTTCATTTCGACCGCATATTCCATCGGCAGCTCCTTGACCATCGGCTCGATGAAGCCGGAGACGATCATGGCGCTGGCCTCATCCTCGCTCAGGCCGCGGCTCTGCAGGTAGAAGAGCTGCTCTTCCCCAATCTTGCTGACCGACGCCTCGTGGCCGACGGTCACATCGTCTTCGTCGATCTCGATATAGGGATAGGTGTCGGAGCGGCTTTTTTCATCCAACAGCAGCGCATCGCAGACCACGTTGGACTTTGCACCGTGCGCACCCTTGGCGACCTTCAGCAGGCCGCGGTAAGAAGCTCGACCGCCGCTCTTGCTGATCGACTTGGAGATCAACTGGCTGGAAGTGTTGGGCGCCGCATGCACGAGCTTGCCGCCGGTGTCCAGGTGTTGGCCTCTGCCCGCGAATGCCATAGATAGGATATTGCCTCTCGCACCTTCGCCCAGCATGTAGACCGATGGGTATTTCATCGTTACTTTGGACCCCAGGTTGGCATCCACCCACTCCATCGTGCCGCCCTCGTAGACCAGCGAACGCTGCGTCACCAGGTTGTACACGTTGGTGGACCAGTTCTGGATGGTTGTATAGCGGCAGCGCGCGCCCTTGCGCACGATGATCTCGATGACGCCGGAATGCAGCGAGTCGCTCGAGTAGCTTGGCGCGGTGCACCCTTCAACGTAATGCACGTTGGCGCCTTCGTCCACGATGATCAGCGTCCGCTCGAACTGGCCCATGCTCTGGGCGTTGATGCGGAAGTACGCCTGCAGCGGGATGTCGAGGTGGACGCCCTTGGGCACGTAAACAAACGATCCACCCGACCACGCCGCCGTGTTCAGCGCGGCAAAGGCGTTGTCGGTGGACGGGATCACGGTGCCGAAGTACTCTTTGTAAATATCGGGGTGCTCGCGCAGGCCGGTGTCGCTATCCACGAAGATGACGCCCTGCTTCTCCCACTCCTGCTTCAGTGAGTGGTACACGGCCTCCGATTCGTACTGCGCGCCCGCACCGGCCAGGAACTTGCGCTCGGCCTCCGGGATGCCCAACTTGTCGAACGTCTCTTTGATGTCCGCCGGCACGTCGTCCCAGCTCTTGCCCTGCGTCTCTACCGGCTTGATGTAGTAATAGATGTCCTGGTAATTGATCGCGCTCAGATCGGCGCCCCAGTTCGGGATCGGCTTTGAGAAGAAGATGTCCAGCGCTTCATGGCGAAGCTGGCGCATCCAATCCGGTTCGCGCTTCATCACGCTGATCTGGTCGATGATTTCGTGGTCGAGCCCTTTGCGTGACTTGAATGCATACTTCTCGGGCTGGTTCCACCCGTATTTGTAATCGTCTTTGACGTTGTCTAACGTCTGGCGATCGGTGTCAGTTGCGGCCATTCTCTCCCCCTTACGCCGTCTCTTGTCCCGCCATCGGCTCACCGAATTGCTGGCGAATCCAGTCATAGCCGTTGGCTTCCAGCTCCAGCGCCATCTCAGGGCCGCCGGATAGCACGATCTGACCGTTGTAGAACACGTGGACGAATTGCGGCTTGATGTAGTCCAGCAGCCGCTGGTAGTGGGTGATCAGCAACACGCCCAGATTGGGGCCGATCAGACTGCTGACGCCCTCGGCTACCACGCGCAGCGCATCGATGTCGAGGCCGGAGTCGGTCTCATCCAGCACGGCAATTTTGGGTTCCAACATGGCCATCTGCAGGATCTCGGCGCGCTTCTTTTCGCCGCCGGAGAAGCCATCGTTGAGGTAGCGCCGGGCGAAGGCCGTGTCGACGTGCAGCCGGTCCATTTTCTCGGTCAGCTCTTTGCGGAATTCGCGCATCGGCATCAACTCGGAGCCGATGGGCTTGGCGCTGCCGCCTTCGACCACAGACTGCTTGGCCCGCTCCGTGTAGCCGCGCACCGCGCTGACTGCCTGGCGCAGGAAATTGGCCATGCTGACGCCGGGGATCGCGGTGGGGTATTGGAAGGCCAGGAACAGGCCGGCCTTGGCGCGCTCATCGGGCGCCATCGTCAGCACGCTTTTGCCGTCGAGCAAGATGTCGCCGGAAATGACCTCGTAATGCGGGTGGCCGGCGATCGTGTAGGCCAGCGTGCTTTTGCCGGAGCCGTTCGGGCCCATCAGCGCATGCACTTCGCCCTGGCGAATGGTCAAATTGACGCCCCGCAAGATCGGTTTACCTTCGACATTGACGTGCAAGTCCTTGATCACAAGTTCGGATGCCATACAGGGTTCTCCTTAAAGATGCTGTTATGCGTTGTTTTCGATTTTGAAACGACAGCCATGGTGCCCATCCAGCGAACAGGCCACCAACTCAACGTTTTGCTGCACAACCTGGGCGATCATGTCTTCTTCCATGTCGCAAATGGCGCGGTTTTCGCGCGCCAGCTCATAATAGGGGCAGTTATACTCGTGAAAGACGATCCCGTCCGATTCGAAGGTGACCTCGGCCAGGATGCCTTTCGCGTTCAGCAGCTCGGTCAGCTTGGCCGCGCGTTCGCCAGATGACAGGCCAACAAGCTGGCGTTCGTACTGTGCGGCCATCCGCTGCCCCATGCGCCCCAATAACTCTTGCACTTTCGCGGGCCCCTCGCTCAGCAGGATCTCGCGCAACAGGGAGTTGGTGAATTCGTCGTAGTGGTGTGGAAAGAGCGACCGGCCCCTCGGTGTCAGCGTGTAAACGTGCTTGGGACGGCCGCGGCCCATGCGCTCGGTCTGTTGTGCGATATAGCCATCTGCGAGCAGACCGGTGATTTGCTGGCGCACTGCAGTGGCTGTGACGCCCAGACCTGTCTCCAGATCCTTGATCGTCACGGCTCCTTGGCGCTGCAAAATGCTGAGCACCTGCCCCGCAGGGCTCCCGGTCAACGGAGATGGGATCATACGGCTAACCTCAACACACGCTTTTCTCTCTCAACAAGACGACATCCTATCACATAAGCGTATTTTGTGCAAATTCATATGTGTAAAATATCAAAAATCGGATTGCGCGTCCGTGGCCTATGTTCCCATTTTTTCATGCGTCCGCTTCACTTCGACAAGCGCCGCGTTCTTGTGTAGAATCTCTCCGTAGGCGCGCAGTCGCCAAGGTCATGATAGAAAGATCATGGGAGGGTGCGGGATGGATCTTCACGGTAAGGTGGCGCTGGTCACCGGCGGCGCAGTGCGCGTGGGGCGGGCGATCGCCCTGGCGCTTGCGGACGCCGGCGCCGATGTTGCGTTCAGCTATCACGCATCGGCCGAGGCTGCGATTGCCGTCGCGGCAGCGATCGAGGCGCGGGGCCGGCGGTCGCTGGCGATGCGCGCCGATCAGTCGCAAGCGTCGGAGGTGGCGGCCCTGGTCGCCGAGACCGTGGCGACACTGGGGCGGTTGGATGTGCTAGTGAACAGCGCCTCGCTCTGGCGGCGCACGCCCTGGGCCGAGTTGGATGAGGCTGCGTGGGATGCCTTATTGGATGTCAACCTGAAGGGCCCGTTTCTGTGCGCGCAGGCTGCCGCACCGCATCTGGCCGCGCACGGCGATGGGGCGATCGTCAACATCGTCGATCTCTCGGCTGTGACACCGTTTCCGAACCTGATGCCCCACTCCGCGGCCAAGGCCGGGCTGTGGAACCTGACGCAGTCACTGGCGATGGCGCTTGCCCCGGCGGTGCGGGTGAACGCGATCGCACCCGGCCCCATCTTGCCGCCGCCAGATTACACTGAGCAGCAGATCGCGGCCCGGGCGCGGCGCACGCTGTTGGGGCGTTGGGGCGTCGCGGAGGATGTCGCGCAGGCGGTCGTCTTCCTGGCCCAGGCGCCCTACATCACGGGCGTGCTGCTGCCGGTGGATGGCGGCGAGCATTTGGGCCGGCGGGGGTGATGCTGGTGGGGTAGGTGGGGTGTTGGCTGATTGGTTTGGGACGATGGAATCGTCACCCCTGTCTTCCGATCAACCCTCACCGCACCACCAAACTCACGGCCAACGACGCCACTGACAGCAGCGTTGAGAGGACGATGATGCTGGCGGCCAATTTTTCATCGGAGCCGAGCTGTTCAGCCATGACATAAGATGCGGCTGCGGCCGGGCAGGCCAGGTAGATCAGGGCGATGCGCAGTTCGACGGGGCCCAGGCCGAGCGCCTTGGCCAGGAGGTAGCCGGCAAGCGGGCTGAAGGCCACCTTGACCAGGCTGGCGTAACTGGCCAAGCGCAGGTTATGCCGCAGCGTCGTCAGGGTGAACGACGCACCGATGCCTAACAGCGCCAGCGGCGTGCTCATCTGGCCTACGGTGGAAAAGGTTCGGTGTACGATCGCCGGCAGTTCCCACGGGAGCAGGGCGAACAGCAGCCCAGCGATGCAGGAAATCACCAGGGGATTGGTGACCATGGCAAGCAGGATCCGGCGGATTTCCCGACCGGCTTGTGTCAGGGTGTTTTTGGGGCGAGCTGTCAGCAGCACGACGACTGCGACCAGGTTGTAGACCGGCGTAACCAGCCCCAACGCCACGACCGCCAGCGCGCGTTCATCAGTTGCCACGGCGCCATTGGCGTTTGTCAGCGCCAACAGGATGACCGGCAGCCCCACATAGGCCATGTTGCTGCGATACCCACCTTGCACGAACGCGCCGAGCGCGGTGCGCGGGATTCGCAGCGCGGGGGCCAGCGCATAACCCAGCAGGATTGCGACAAGCATCGCCCCCAACAGTGTGAGAGCCACCCGCAGCACGGCGTCCCCTTGAATCTGCGCCTCAGCGGTTTCGTAAAAAAGCATGGCGGGCAGGGCCACCCAGTACAGCAAGCGGTTAGTGTCCCGCACGGTGGCGGCAGGGAGGAGTCCGATGTGTCGCAGGTACGCGCCGAGCGCGACCACCGCCAGGAGTGGGATCAGGGTGTTGAGGACATACATGTCCCACAGTATCCACGAGCACGGTTAGATCGTCAACTTGCGGGCGGGCTCCTTAAGGAAGGAGCGGCTGAGCGTGTCTCGCCCAGCCGCTCCCAGAAATGGCCTCCCTGCTCGCTACCGGTTCGAGCGAACGGGCGCAGCCGTGCGCCTCGACAGCAGGCTCCAGATGACCAGCACCGCCACCGCCCCCGTCGCCACCCAGGCGCTGATCGAAACCAAGGGCGCGCCGGCGTGCTTCAGCGCGATCCCGATGAAGGCCCAGACCAGCACCAGCAGATACCCGGCATCGCGGCGAGTGATGGTCATCAGCAGCCCGACGGCCACCGCCACAGCCAGCATGATCACTGCCCAGGCCTGCGGCCCGATCGCGCCGCCGTTCCAGCCCAGGGAGTAGAACAGTTGGGAGGCGTTGGCGACCGTTGCCACCGTGATCCACCCCAGGTAGACGCTGAACGGCACGCGCACCATCCAGGTCTCGGCCCGCGTGACCTGCGTGCGGCCGATGCCCAGCCGCAGGTAGATCGCGATCAGAGAGACCAGCAGCACTCCCATCACCACCAGGGTCGCCGGGAAGGCCTCGTAGTGCCACAGGAAGATCCAGGTGATGTTGGCGACACTGGCCAAGCCGAACAGGCCGCCGATGCTGCGGAGCCGCGGGTTTTCGCGCTGCGCCGGCTGTGCCTGATAAACGGCGTACGCCAGCAGCCCCAGATAGATCACGCCCCAGATGGCGAAGACGTAGCCCGCCGGCACGAAATAGATGGGGAAGCGGTCAGAGACCTCGCCGGTTTGCTGCCCATTCAGCGGCAGGGCATTGGCCAACCCGTTGACAGCGATCGTAGCCAGCACACCGATCACAGTGATGATCTGGCGCAAGGTATCCCGTTTCATTCTGTCCTCTCCTCAGTGCGTGCATTTATCTCAATGTAATGTTGTATAATCTTTTTATCATAATGTCGATTGTTTGTCAATTCTTTGTTGGTGTGTCCATCGGTCGAAGCCCTGATTCCGGGACGCGAGTCGGAAAGTACAGGCTGAATTACGCCAGCAGACGGTAAGCCTGGTAGAACTGATAGACGCCGAATCCCGCCAGTGTGATCGCTGAGACGCCGATCAACGCGCGATTGACGCGTGGGCCGAGTTGGCGCGCCCTGCTGAAGATGACGATGATCGCGACCAGTGTGGCAATGAGGGTGGCGTAGAACCCTGCCAGGAAGCCGATGCCGTGCGCCGGGCTGGTGCGCCAACCCTGCAACAGCAGCGGCCCCGTCACCAGGCTCCAGAACAGATAGGGGCCGGGGCTCAGCGCATTCATTAACGCGGCGTGCCACAGGCTTTGCTGGCCGGGCGCGACCTGGGCCGCCGCGGCCGGGTCGAAGCGCCGCCAGGCGAGGATCGCGCCGCGGCTCAGGTAGAGGATGAAGGTCCCGCCAACCAGATACAGGCCGATGCGCAACGAGTCAGGGACGCGGGACAGCACCAGCAGGACCAGCGCGATGATCGGGCCATCGCTGATCAGCGGCGCCAGGGCTGCCACCAGCGTCCGACGCAAGCCGTTTCGCAACGTCTGCGAGATCAGATACGCCTGGAACGGGCCGGGCTGTGCCGCGGCCGCGAACCCGTAGCCGATTCCCTGCAACACAAAGCTGAGAACATTCATTGAGCGAGCACATCCGCTAACAAAGACGTATCAGCGTCCCCCTCGTTCGGGTCCGGCGCGACTTACTTCTCCACTGCGTAGCCGGCCTGCTGCCAGGCGTTGATGCCGCCCAGCATGTTGTGGATGTTGGTGTAACCCTGGTCGCGCAGGAATTTCGCCACCTGGCTGCTGCGGTTTCCGCTGTGGCAGGTCACGATCACGGCTTTATCCTTGGGAATCTCGTTGAGCCGGCTGGCCACAGCATCCATCGGGATCAGCTTGACGCCCGGAATGTGGCCCGCGTCGTACTCCGACTGCTCGCGCACATCGAGCAGGAACACATCGTCGCGGCCCTGCACGGCTTTTACCGTGGCAACATCGATGTCTGCGGCCAGGTTAGCCACGTCCACCTCTTTGGCAGGTGTGGCGGAACCGGAGGAACACGCCGTCAGCCCCAGGGTGAGGCTGACGATGATCACAAACAACACGGTTACATGCTTCATCGAATTCTCCTGCTAGGTAGGATTGGAAACCGTCCACTTTCAGGGTTACACCAGACCCGGCGCGTACGCGTACAGGGCCGGTTGCCCTCCGGTGTGCCAGAAGAGGATGTTTTGCAGCTTGCCCGAGGTCGCTTTGGGCAGACGGTCCGGCCTGTGCCGCAGCAGATCCATCAGCCCGCCGAATGCCCGGCCGGTGTATACCGGGTCCAACAAGATGCCTTCGGCGCGTGCCATCCGGGTGATTGCCTCGCGTTCCAGATCGCCCAGGATCCCGTAACCGCCGCCCAGGTAATCGGCATTCACCAGGATGTCGTCCGCGGCGAAGGTGTGCGGTCGGCCCAGGCCCGCAGCGGTGTGCGATGCCAGGGCGGCCACATGGGCTTGCAGCGCGGCCTGCGGCTCATCGATGCTGATGCCCAGGATGGACGCCTCCCAACCCAAGGCCCAGGCGCCCGCGACCAGACCGGCCTGGGTGCCGCCTGAGCTGGAGGCAACGACGATGGCATCCGGCGTCAGCTTTAGCGCCCGGCATTGATCGCGCACTTCTTCCAGCGCCAGCACGTAGCCTGCCGCCCCCACCGGATCCGAGCCGCCGTAGGTGATGAAGTAGGGATGGCGGCCCGCCGCCCGCAGCTCGGCCTCCAACTCGCGCAGCCGGTTCAGCCGGTTCTCACGGGTGGTCCAGTGCAGCTCGGCGCCGAGAAGACGATCCAGCAGCAGGTTGCCCGTGGCCTGTGCGGGCGGCTCGCCGCCCAACACCAGGTGACACGCCATGCCGGCCTGTGCCGCGGCCGCGGCCGTTTGCCGGCAGTGATTGGACTGCACCGCGCCGGTCGTCAGCAAGGTGTCGCAGCCCTGTGCGAGCGCATCGCCCACCAGGAACTCCAGTTTGCGCGTCTTGTTGCCGCCGCCGGACAGTCCGGTTTGGTCATCGCGCTTGATCCACAGTTGGGGGCTGTCGAGCTCGGCGCTGATGCGGTTCAGCGGGTGCAGCGGCGTGGGCAGAAAGCCCAGCGAATAGCGAGATAGCGGTGTAGTCAGTGACATGGATGGCTCCGTAACGCGAAAATCGGGACGCCTTGCGCCGAATGATGTCGGTGCGCAGCGTCCCGATTATAGGTGGTTCCCGGCGATTTGGCGAATGCCGGGACAGTTCAGCGGAGCGATGCGCGATCAGTCACCGCGCACCGCCCGCCGATCATTCGTCAGGGTACAGCCGTCTTGTAGGTCACTTCCAGCACCGGGACCAGGGTCATGTCCCAGTACTCGCGGCTGGCCAGGCGGTACTTCGTGAAGCTGGTCTCGTTGCTCAGCTTCACCATCGCGCCCAGGTTCATCGCTGGGGTGCCTACCCACTTCTGCGCCAGTGCCGTCACGTCCAGCTTCACCCACTTGCCGGCATTGAGCTTGGTGATCGGCATGCTGGCCGCGGGCGCCGCAGCGAGGTCGCCGCCGGCCAGCGTCCACGGGGTCAGCCAGGTGGCGGTCTTCTCCTGCCACGGCGTCATGATGTCGAACGCCTGCAGGTCGGCTGTCGAGCCACCGCCGGAATACGAGTGGACATAGAGCATGAGGGTGGCTTTTTCCACCGGGTTATAGGTGGCGATCGAGGACAGATCGAACTGCACCGGGGTGCGGAGCCCATCGGCGGCGCCAATGTAGAGCATCGGCACGATGCCGGCGGGGCTGTTCGGCTGGCCCTTGGTCAGGCTGGTGTCTGCAGCCGCCACGAAGGTTTCGGTGACCGGGACGAAGGTGTCGGGCGTCCGGAACTGCAGGCGCCCTTCGACCATCGGCGAAACCGGCCCGGGCTGTGCGGCCAGGTAGTTGATGACCGCATCGCGCACGTAGTACTGGGTGTCGTTCACGATCTGGTTCAACGGCCACAAGCTTACGCCGCTGTTGTTGAAGTTGCACGAACCGGCCGCCAGGTAGTTCACGGTCGAGACGGTGTAGTACTTCGCAGCGTCGGTGAAGTCGATCGCCGTGCCGTTGACCTTCAGCGCCACCACGTTGTCACCGCTGGGCAGGCTGGGATAGGTGTCGGCATAGGTGATCTGGCCACCCTTGTTGATGTCGATCATGCAGGTGGTGTAATACGAGTAGCCGCCGTAGCCGGGTACGTACTTGTAGTAGTAGTAGTTGCGGTACGCGCGCTCCAACACCGCCTTGAGTTGCGGGCCGTTCATGCTCATGACGACCAGCGAGTTCTCGTACGGCATCAGGGTGAACAGATCGCTCACCTTGAGGGTGACCGGGTTGTCCGCGGTCGCGTCGGCGGCCACCTTGCGGTT
>JAPKMS010000124.1 GCA_026645775.1 Anaerolineae bacterium | reverse complement strand
GTGGCCGGTAAGGTCGGCGTTGGGGTAGGCGTCTCGGTCGGAGGCAGCGGCGAGGGCGTCGCCGTGGCTGTTTGCGAAGGCGTGGCAGTAGCCGTTGCCGTCGCGGTCGGCGGCGCGGTCGGGGTCGCGGTCGCGCCGCGGCACGCCAGTGCGCTTACGTCATCCACGTACATCCAGGTGCGCGCGCCGGCGCTCGTGTCGTCGTTGTAGACCTCGAAGTAGAGCACGATGCTCTGGCCGCGGTAGGGCGTCAGGCTGAATGTGACGCTCTGCCAGGCCGTCGAGGCGGTCAGCGCCTTGAACACGGTCGCGATGACACTGTAGCTGCCGGGTTTCAGCAGCATCACGCGTTGGAAGTCGCTGCCGGTTGCCTGGGTGCCTGGCCGGCGCCAGAGGGTCAGCGTGACCGTCTCCGCGGTCGCGGGGATGGCGATGGTTTGGTAGGCAGTGGAGTAGCTGGCGCCCAGCGGCGCGAGCTCGCCCAGCAGGTTGCGTTGGCTGGTTTCGCTCAGGGCGCTCGCCTCCGTGCTGTTGGGCGCACCGGTCGCGCCGGCGGGGACTACGCCCAGGCGCACGGCGCGTGTGCCGGCGTGGGCCTGGGCCGTGGTGTAACCGGCCGGGTTGCCGGTGGCGGCGAAGGTCCACGCCGCGGCGGCCTCAAAGCCGCCGTTGACGACCAACTCGGTGCAGGTGCTCATCGGCGTCGGCCCGATGGTCGCGGCTGCCGTGGGCGTTTGGGACGGCCCAGCCGTGGCCGTCGGCAGCGGTTCCGCGTCGATGCCCGAAGCCTCGGCCAGCATGGCCAGCGCCGTGCGCGTGGTGCGCGTCACATAATCCAGATCCACGCGGGCCAGCAGATCGCCGGTCTTGTGATACCAGGGATTGCGGTCGCGCAGGATCGCATCATCGAAGAAGTTTTCGATGGCCATGAACGACGGATAGCCGTAATCCCAGAACGAGGCGTGGTCGGAGAAGCGACTGGCGCTCGATCCCTTGACCTCCAGCCGCAACCCCTGGCTATAGCGTTGGTTGGCCGAGGTGAACCGGGCCGCAAAGTCGACCGAGTTGGCCCGCGTGCCGCTGTGCACCTCCAGCGTGCGATCCCCGTCGCCGTCCCAGCCGATCATGTCCAGGTCAATGAACCCCATCACAGTGGCCCCGGCCGAGCTCAAGCTCCGTACATAGGCCTGGCTGCCCCAGTGCCCCTGCTCCTCGCCGGAGAAATGCACGAAGCGCACCGTGTCGGCCAGGCGATGGCCGAGCAGGATATCGGCGATCACCAACGTCGCCGCACTGCCTGACGCGTTGTCATCGGCGCCGGGCGCGCGTGTGTAGGGCGTTTCCGAGATGGCGTCGAAGTGGCCGCCTACCAGCCAGATGCGCTCCGGGTGAACGACGCCCCGAATCTCGGCCACCACGTTGCGGCCGCTGTAACTGCCGTAGGTCCAGTTGGCGTAGCTGACCGGCAGCCCCATATCGACATAACGCTGATAGAGATAGCGTTCGGCATTGTGAATGGTGCTGGCAAAGGTGTAGCGCGTGGCCAGGGTGGCGGTGGCCCCGCCGATGTCGGCCGGCCGCTCGCCGCTCAGATCGGCGATGCCATCCGCGAGGGCCTGGCTCGTCACCAGGGGCAGCAGCTCGGCGATGGCGGCTGCGGGCGCGATCTCGACGCCGGTCCCGCTTGCCGGCTGGCGGCCTTCCGGGGCAGGCGAGGCTGCCGCTAAGTTGATGGTGTCAGGCGGCACCAGTGCGATGCTGATGCCGGCCGCGGGCAGCGTCTCCAGCAGCGCCGGCTCGTTCTCCGCCGGCAAGGCGAGCAGCAGTTGCCACGCATCCGCATAGAGGATTTCCCCGAACCGGTCCGCCTGTGTGTGTGCGTCTTCGGCCTGGGCATCCACAAAGTAATAGACCTTGCCGGCCGTGTCGGCATCCAGGAGTTCGCTGGGCAGGCCGGCGGCCGCGGCCAGATCAGACAGCTCGGCCCCGCCGCTGGCGATGTAACGCTCCGACGCGCCGTCGACCGGGGCAGGCAGCACGGCATGCACCGCGGCCGGAAGCTCGGCGAGGACGCTCCATTGATCCGCGGCAGGGCTCAGCAGGAAGAGCCGGGGGCCATAGGCGGCGGTCTCCTGGGCGGCCGCGCGCGCGGCGGCGGGGCGCGCAGCCGCCGGCGGCAGGCCGGCCAGGGTCAAGACGAGCAATGCGATGGCGATCGCGATCCACGGGTTACGGCGAAGCGGGTGCGGGAACATGGCGACCCTCCTGTCAGAATGTGCACAAGAAGAGACGCTGCCGGGGATGCAAGGTGACGCATGGGATCCGAATAAGGCTCGCGCCGGGTTACTGACCCGGCGCGAGCGAAGCGATCACTGGCCGATGCGGGTCGGCTTAGTGATGATGGTGGCCGTCTTCGTCGTGGACGTGGCCGTGCGCCAGCTCTTCAGCTGTAGCGGGGCGCGCATCGATGACCTTGACTTTGAAGTGCAGCGTCTCGCCGGCCAACGGATGGTTGAAGTCCAGCACGACGGTATCAGCACGCACCTCGGAGACGTAGGCTTCGAAGACCTCACCCGAGCTGTCCTCCACCCCGACCGGCATGCCGGGTTCCAGCGTCTCGTTGGCCGGGAAGGAATCCAGCGGCACTTCTTCAAAAGCTTCCTCGTCGTACTCGCCGTAACCATCTTGCGGATCGATCACGATGTTCAACTCGTCGCCCACGCTCAGGCTCATCAGGGCGTCCTCCAGCACGGGCAAGATTTCGCCATTGCCGGCCAGGAAGCGCAGCGGCATGCCGCCCTGCGTGCTCTCGACGACCTCGCCATCTTCCAGCGTGAGGGTGTAGTCGACGGTGACGACTGCATCTTTGGTAACGGTGAGTTTCGGTTCTGCCATGAGATTCTCCTTGTTATGGGTATGCTTTATTGGGTAGCAGTGTCGGCCAGCGCTTCAGCTTCGCTGACCATGGTTTCCAGGATGGATAAACCGTTAGCCCAGAACCCTGGGTCGGTCAGATCCACGCCCAGCGGCTTGACGATTTCGTGCGGCCAATCCGAGCCGCCGGCGGTCAGCATGGCGATGTATGTGTCGGCGAAGCCGTCGGGCGCCTGCTGGTAGCGCGCGTACAGCGCCAGCACCAGCAGCTCGCCGAAAGCGTACGCATAGACGTAGCCCGGCGTGCCGATGAAGTGCGGGATGTAGCTCCACCACAGCCCATAGTCATCGGTCAGCGTGACGCTGTCGCCGAACATGGCGCGCTGCGTCTCCAGCCACAGCACGCTGAAACGCTCGGTGGTCAACTCGCCCTCTGCGCGTCGGGCCGTGTGCATCGCGTGCTCAAAGCGGTTCATGCTGATCTGCCGGAAGGCGGTGGCGAAGGAATCTTCGATTTTGCCGGTCAGCATCGCCAGGCGGACCTTCGGATCGGTCTCCTTGGCCATCATATCCTGGAACACCAGCATCTCGCCGAAGACCGAGGCGGTCTCGGCGGTGGTGAGCGGGGTGTCGGCCTGGAGCGCACCTTGCACGCCCGCCAGCTTCTGATGGATGCCGTGGCCCAGCTCGTGCGCCAACGTCATCACCTCACGCGGCCGGCCGTCGAAGTTCAGCAAGATATAGGGATGCACGGACGGCACGGCGCCGTGGCTGAATGCGCCGCCCAACTTGCCGGGCGTGATCGCGGCGTCGATCCAGCGTCCAGCGAAGAATCGGTCGGCGATCTCGGCCATGCGCGGGTCAAACCGGGCATAGGCTGAGAGCACGATCGCCTTGGCTTCGGCCCAGGTGTACTGCCGTTCGGCCGCGGGCAGGGGTGCATAACGATCGTAGTCGAAAAGCTCATCCAGCCCCAGCAACCGCCGTTTCAACCGGTAGTAGCGCGCCACGATATCGTAACGCGCCGTCACGGCCGCCACCAGCGCCGCCACCGTGCGGTCGTCCACCTGGTTTGCCAGGTTGCGCGAACTCAGCCAGGTGGGATACTGGCGCAGCCGGTCATCGGACGCCTTGTCGGCCAGGACGGTGTTGAAGATGTAGGTGGTGGTGCGGCGCATCTCCCCCAGCCCACGGGTGACGGCGGACGCGGCCTGCCGGCGCACCTCGCGTTCGGGCGAATAGAGCCTGCCGAGCACCTGATCGCGCGCGAGCTTTTCGTTAGCGAGCTCATAGCGCGCGGCCGAGTGCACCTCGTCGAAGAAACGATCCCAGGCGTTGCGGCCGGTGATCGCCTTCTCTGCCAGGATCTTCTCTTCCGACTCCGTCAGCAGGTAGGGCCGGAACAGGCGCACCCCTTCCAGCCAATGCCGCCAGCGGGCCAGCGCCGGATCCGCCAGCCAGATCGCGGCGGCGTCTTCGGGGGCCGCGGCCAACTCCAACTCCAGGAAGACGAGTTTCTGGCCCAGCCGTGAGCCGCGCTCGGTCGCACGTTGCAGCAGTGCGCCGCGGGCCGGGTCCTCGGTGTTTTGCGTCCAGTTGAGCGAGGCGAATGTCCCGACGCGGCCCGCAGTTTCCTGCAGCGCCTCAAAACGGGCGAGCAGGCCCGCCAGCTCAGCGGGGGAGAGGGCCGCGATGCGGCCGCGATACGCGGCATCCAGCGCATCGGCCTCGGCATCGCACGCGTCCAGGTCGGCTTCGAGCCTGGGGTCGGCCATGCCGGTGTAAAGATCGGTCAGATCCCAGGTGACGGTTTCAGCACCGGTGGTTTGTTGATCGGGCATCAGCGGTTTCCTTCCCAGTCCAACATCACGTGTTCAACGGGTTTCATCTGCAGGCCCGGAAAACAAACCAGGTTTCTCGCAGAAACCTGGTTTGTTTTCCGGGCTGATCGGTCGAGATCGATTATACGGTTTATTCAGTTGACGGCCAAATTCGCCAGCTCGTACTCGGCCGCGCGCTCTTTGCGGAACTGCTGCGTGTAGAGCTGATAGTAGTGGCCGCGGGCGCGGAGCAGCTCGGCATGCGTGCCCTGTTCCGCGATCCGGCCGCCTTCGATGACCAGGATGCGGCTGGCGCGTTTGATGGTGCTCAAGCGGTGCGCGATGACGAAGCTGGTGCGGCCTTGCATCAGCGTCTCCATCCCGCGCTGGATCAGCGCCTCGGTGACGGTGTCCACCGAGCTGGTGGCCTCATCCATCACGAAGATCTCCGGCTGCGCCAGCACAGCGCGCGCCAGGCTGATGAGCTGCTTCTGGCCCACCGAGAGCCGGTTGCCGCCCTCGCCCACCTCGGCGGCGTAACCGCCCTCCAACTGCACGATGAAGTCGTGGGCGCCGGCCAGTTGCGCGGCCGTTTCCACCTCGGCATCGCTGGCGTCCAGCCGGCCGTAGCGGATGTTCTCGCGGATCGAGCCGGAGAACAGGTGCGGCGTCTGGAGCACCACCCCGAGGCGCGAGTGGATGGCGTGCTGCGTCAGCCGGGTGTAGTCGGCGCCGCCGATGCGGATGGCGCCGGCCTTGGGCTCGTAAAACCGGCAGGCCAGGTTCACGATCGTGGACTTGCCCCCGCCGGTCGCGCCGACCAGGGCGATCGTCTCACCTTGCTTCACGCGCAAGGTGAAGTCCGTCAGCACCGGTTTGTCGGCCTCGTACCAGAAGTCCACGTGATCGAACTCGATGTCGCCGCGCAGGGTGCCGGGGTCGAAGGCCTCGCGGCGATCGGCCACCTCCGGTTTGGCGTCGAGCAGCGAGAAGGTGCGTTCGGCCGAGGCGATAGCCTGCTGCATGTCGGCGTAGACGCGCGCCAGGTCCTGGATCGGCCACATCATGAAGGTGATGTACGACACGAACGCCTGGATCGCGCCGATGGTCATCCCGCCGAGCTGCGCCTGCCGGCCGCCGTAGAGGACGACCGCCCCCACAGCCAGCGCGCTGATGAGCTGCACCACCGGCAGGAACAGTGCAGAGAGCCAGGCCGCCCGGTACGAGGCCCGGTACATATCGCCGGCCAGCGCGTCGAACTCGGCCAGATTGGCCTCCTCGCGGCCCAGCGCCTTGACGACTCGCACCCCGGTGATGTTCTGGTTGTACTCGCCGGTGATCTTGGAGTTCAGTTTGCGCACGTTGCGGAACTGGGCAATGATGCGCGTCTTGAAATGCACCGCGACCACGAACAGCAGGGGCAGCAGCACCACCACGATCAGCGACAGCCGCCAGTTGATGCGCGCCATGAAGATCAGCGACGTGATGATGTTCATGATCGCCCAGGTCACATCCAGCATGCCCCAGGTGACCAACATTGCGATGCGCTCGGAGTCGGATGAGACGCGCGACATGATCCACCCGACCGGCGTCCGGCTGAAGTACGAGAACGACAGGTCCTGCAGGTGGTTAAACAGCTTCCGGCGCAGGTCATATTGGACGCGCTCGCCCAGCACCCCGGCCAGGTAGACGAAGGCCAGCACCGACAGAGCCTGCACAACGATCAGCGAGCCGTAGGTGATGAGGGTGCGCGTGAGGATGACGCGGTCGCCGGCCACGATGCCATCGTCCACGATCCGCTTGCTCAGGAAGGTGAAGTAGGCATCCAGGATCGACGTCACCGCGACCGCGACCAGGAATCCGACAACCCAGCGCCAGTGCGGCTGCACCTGCGCCAGGATCCGGCGGAACGTCCCGCCATTGAACTGGGTAGAGAATTCTTCTTCTTCGAATTCGTGTTCTGCCATGTTACCGCCAGAAATCAGGGATCAGGAGTCAGGGGTCAGGAGTCAGGAGTCAGACGCCTGATTCCAACAAGAATTTGTCTGGTTTTTGGATCATGGAGCCAAGCATGCTGCCGACCTCATGATTCAGTGCGGTCAGCTCGGTATGTTCGGTAACCGAGATGTAGCCGCTGTCACGCGCAAAGTCCAGGGAAGTGTCGGTCTCGGCATTTTCGCCATCACAGTCAGTCAACTTGCTGATGAAGTGCGCTGGGTAGCGACGCTTCGCCCAAGTCTCTCGAAGGTTCATACACACTGATCGCGATGATCGTCGGATTTGGCTGGTTAACGCAAATCGTTCCTCCGGCGGGAAACGTTTGGAGACTTCGAAGATGCGCATCGCCAGAAGGTAAGCCTTCTGGTAGACGAACAACTCTGTCACGTTTTGCACGGCCATGTCCCCTCCCGTTAGCAGGAATCAGGCGATAGATGGAAGGAGATAGGTCTCAGGAAGCGCGCTGACCTCTGACTCCTGCCCCCTGATCCCTGATCTCTGATCCCTGGCGCCTGCTGCCAACTCCTGCTGCAATTCATCTTCGATACGCGCTTGCAGCTCGAAAATCTGCCGATAGTAGCCGGGTTGCGCCACCAGCGTCTCGTGCGTGCCGCGTTGGACGATCTGGCCCTTGTCCAGCACCAGGATCTGGTCGGCGGCCATCACGCTCTGGATGCGATGGGCGATGATGAAGGTCGTCCGCCCGGCCATCAGCCGCTCCAGCGCGGCCCGGATTTCGGCCTCGGTCTCGGTATCCACCGATGAGGTCGAGTCGTCCAGGATCAGGATGCGCGGGTTCTTCAGCAGGATCCGCGCGATGGCCACGCGCTGCTTCTGCCCGCCCGACAAGGTGACGCCTTTTTCGCCGACCAGCGTCTTATAGCCTTCCGGGAAGGACAGGATCACGTCATGGACCGCGGCCGCCCGCGCGGCCGCCTCCACCTCAGCATCCGACACCGCGCGGCCGACGCCGTAGGTGATGTTCTCCCGGATCGTCCGCGAGAACAGGAACGGCTCCTGCTCCACGATGCCGATCTGGCTGCGCAGATAATCCCGCGGGTACTCCCTCAGCTCGACCCCATCCAGCGTCAGGCTGCCGCCGGTGTACTCATAAAAGCGCGGCAGCAGGTTTACCAGCGTGGTCTTGCCGGAGCCCGTGGAGCCGAGCAGCGCCACCGACTGCCCGGCCGGGCAGCGGAAGCTGATCTCGCGCAGCACCGGCTTGTCGGCCGCGTACTCGAAGCTGACCTCGCGGAACTCGATGTCGCCACGGACGTTGCCGGTGGGCCGCACTGTGCCTGCGGACAGCGGCTCGCGCTCCTGGCTGATGACATCCACGACGCGCTTGTAGGAGACCATCCCGGTTGACATCTGGACGATGAGTCGGCCCAGGTTGCGCATCGGGAAGATGATCCAGATGATCAACCCGGCGTAGGCCAGGTAGGTGCCGACGGTGATCTCGCCGCGGATCGCCATCAGCGCGCCCACTGCGAAGCCGGCCAGCATTTGCAGGCCACACAGCGTATCAGACAGTGGCCAGTAAAGCGAGTGCATCAGCGTCAGCCGCCGGCCGCGCCGGAATTTCTCCCAGTTCTCCCGCTCGAACTTGGCCCGCGCGAATTCCTGCCGGGCGAACGCACGCACCACGCGCACGCCGGTCAAGTTCTCCTGCAGCACCGTCGACAGCGTCGCTTCCTGTTCCTGGTTCTTCTCATACATCTTGGTGATGCGCTTGAAGAAGAACACCGACATCACGATGATCGGCGGGATGACCACGACCGAGATCAGCGCGAGGCGGACGTTCAACTGCAGCAAGGCAATGAAGTTGACGGTGAACAGCAGGATGATGCGGCCGAGGCCGATGGCCTGGTCGGCGTAGAACCGGCGCAGCGCGTCCACGTCCGACGTCGAACGCTGGATCAACTCGCCGGTCTGCGTGTGGTCGTGATAGGTGAACGTCAGCCGCTGGATGTGATCGTACAGGTACGAGCGCAGCCGCCGCGTGATCCCCTCGGCCGTCAGCGCGGCCAGCCGGCCGCTGAGGAAGGTGAACCCGCCTTCCACCACCGCCAACCCAACGAACCCGAGCGCGATCACTGTCAACGGCAGCGTCTGACCGCCGGCGCCCTGCGCGCCCATGATCGTGTCGACAAAGAACCGGAGCAGCAAGTAAGTTACCGTCTTGGCGATGGCCGCGATAGCCAGGCTGACGGTCGCGCCCAGGTAGTGCAGGCGGTAGCCCGTCATCATGCGCCACAAGCCGACCAAGCGGTTTGCGGACACAGCGTTTTTCACGTCATAAGATAATGGGAATGCGGTTGCGGTCATGATCCTGCTCCAAATTAGGAAACGCGGGCAATAAAAAGCCACGAGTGGCATGCGTGGGCGCCGGCTCGTGGCCTGGGGGATCGCGAAAGACAGACCGTCAGGTCTGCTGAACGAAAGCAGGGAACGGCGAGCGCGTAGGATGCCTGTCAAAGAATCGATAACCCATGACGCCCGCCTCCTTTCGTAGAATGTGTCGCCCAGTACTTGGGCACGAACTGTTTATACTCTACTTGTGCGTGCCTGTCAAATCAGGGGGCAAACTCTCTTTCACCGATTTGACAGCCACGGCGAAAACGGCCATCATGCAACACGCGCGCGAATACGAATCAACTGCGCCAGGGTTGCGCACTACGGCGAAACAGCCGTTGTCCTGGGAACCCAAACGGGGGGGTGGTGCGTCGTGAGGTTTATGAAACGTCGTTTGCCGTTACTTCTGTTGCTATTGGCGATCAGCAGCACTGCACTGGCCGCATGTAGCGGCGACGCGCTGCTGGGCGCTTACTTGCAGGCGAATCGGGCCAAGCTTGAACAGCCGGTCAGCGCGGAGGAGCAGCCGCGCCAATTTGTCGTCCAGCCGGGCCAGACCGCGCGCACCATCGCGGAGAACCTGGCCGGCGCGGGATTGATCAGCGATGCCCGGCTGTTCGAGGCGTATGTGCGCACAGCGGGGCTGGCCGACAAGCTGCAGGCCGGCACGTTCACACTCAGCCCCCACATGACCATCCCCGCCATCGCCGATATCTTGCAAAAAGCGCGAGCCCCTGAAATCGTGGTGCGCGTGGGCGAAGGCTGGCGGCTGGAGCAGACCGCCGATGCGCTCACAGCGCAAGGGGTGCTGGATGGCGTCGCGTATCGTCGGCGGGCAACGACGGGTGATCTGACCGGCCTGGACGCGACGGGCTACGATTTCCTGGCGCAGCGGCCGGAGGGCGCCAGCCTGGAGGGGTATCTCTACCCTGACACATACCGGCTGCCCGCCGAGGGCGCGACTGTGCTCGACTTGATGAAGCGGCAACTGGACAGCTTCGCGGCGGTGGTGATGCCGTACTGGCGCGGGGCCCAGGCCGCGGGCACGACGAAGCTCACGCTGCACCAGGTGCTCACCGTGGCCAGCATCGTCGAGCGTGAGGCCGCCGTGGATGACGAACGGCCGGCCATCGCCGCGGTCTACCTGAACCGGCTGGTGCGCGGCATGAAGCTCCAGGCCGACCCGACGGTTCAGTACGCGATGGGGTTCCAGCCCGACACCGGGCGCTGGTGGAAGGCGCCGGTGTATCTGGATGAGTACGACGCGGTGGAGAGCCCGTACAACACCTACAAGGTGAATGGCCTGCCGCCTGGCCCCATCTGCGCGGCCAGCCTGAACAGCATCCTGGCGGTGTTGGAGCCAGCGCAGCACGACTATCTGTATTTTGTTGCCTTGCCCGACAACAGCGGCCGGCACGCGTTTGCGACGACGTTTGAGGAGCACTTGGAGAACGTGCGCAAGTATCAGCGGGGGCAGTAGCCCGTAGTCTTCACGTCTTGGGCGCCATTTGAAGTGGGGCGGTGTGCGTATTTGAGGATGCGCACACCGCCCCACTGTGTTCATACGGGGATAGCAGCGGCCGAAGTGCTACTTGCACGACCTCACGCTGACGTCATCCAGATACATCCAGGTGCGGCCCGCGGCATCAGTGCTATCGTTGTAGGTTTCGAAATAGAGCACCACGCTCCGGCCCCGGTAGTCGCGCAGATCGAATGACGCCTGGCGCCAGGCCGTGCTGTTTTGCAGTCCCCGCATCAGTTCCCTCAGAACGCGATAGGTGCCCGGCTCCAGCAGCAGGACTCGTTGGAAATCCCCGCCGGCCTCCTGCGTGCCCGGTCGATACCAGAAGCGAAGCGTGGCTGAGGTCGCGCTGGCCGGGATGGTGATGGTTTGGTGGCCGCTGGAGTAAGTGGCGCCTACGGACGCGACGTCTCCTGCCAGGCTGCGCTCGGCAGCCAACGGGTTGACCCACGCCGCACTCGCACCCGGCAGCAGCCCGAAGCGGCCCGAACGACTGCCGGTATGCGCGGCCGCGGCCGTGTACCCCGCGGTGCTCGCCGTGACCGGGAAGGTCCAGGCGCTGGTGGTTTCGAAGCCGCCGTTGGCAACCAGCTCCGTGCAGGCTGCCGTGGGATTCGTGAGCGCCAGCGGCAGGTACTGCGTGCGTGTGGAAGTCGCCAGCACCGGCACATCGACCATGCGGATGCCGGCCGGCGAGAAGCCGCTCACGTGAATCACGTAGCTGCCTGGGCCCAGCAGGACGGTGCTCGTCAGCACCAGGGTGCTGGTGGCGCCCGGCACGATGCTCGGCGGTTCGAACCGGTGGAGCAACCCCGCGGGCGCGGCTTCCAGGCTCAAACGGATCGGATCGCGCATGCCCCGCAGCCCGTCGGCGCGGATGGTGACGCTCCCAGCGCCGCCGGGGTGCAACACCACAGGCGTTGGATCGGCGGAGAGGCTGTAGTCCGGCGCCAGGATGAGGGCGGGCAGGCTCAGTGTCCGCGTGACGCCCGCGCCCACCCCCACGATCGGCAGGAAGTAGCTCCCCTCGGCCAGCGTCTTGCTTGTGCTGATCACCACCGAGACCGGCGCGCCGGCGAGCGTCGGGGTGATCACTTGGGGCACAAAGGTCAACCCGAAGCCGGGCGGCAGCGCGTCGCCGGCGAGCAGGCTCACCGGCTCGGGAAACGCCTGGGCTTCGGTGGTGAGCAGCAGCGACTCCGAGATGACCGCACCGGCGACGATGATCGGCGGCGGCGAATCGGGCATGATCATGAAGTCGGCCGTGGTTGTGGTGGCCGTGATGGTCTCAGAATGGGCTGTGCGCGTGACTCCCTGGCCGATGTCCAGCGCATCCAGCCACAGGCGGTAGGTTTCACCCGGGCTCAGGTTTTCCAGCCTGGCCGTGAGCAAGCTCGTGACCGTGATCTGCTGCGTGGCGGTGTATGGGGCCGCGCTCACGTTGAGCCGGTAGAGGTCGACGTCGGGGCTGGGATGCGCGAGCCAGGCCACGTCAAGCTGGCGGACACCGGGCGCCGCGGACAGGGCCGCCTGCCACGTCGTGGGCCACGGGTGCGTCACCGTCACCGGCTCGCTCGCGTAGACCCGGACGGGCGGGCTTTGCCCGTCATCGGTCATCGCCCAGAGATGATAGATGCCGCTTGGCAGTGCGGCGAAGTTAGCCGCATAGGTCTGAGGCGCGCCGGTGATGACCGGCGCTGTGTCCGTGTGCAGCAGGTAGCCGGTGAAATCGGGCAGCGTCTCGCTGTGCGGCGGCACGGTGTCGGTCATGACGACCGTGGTGGTGATCGGCCCGGGGTTGGCGAACAACGACAGCGTGATCGGCGCGGTCGCAGTGAGCCGCCAGCCGAGCGCTGCAGCCGTCGGCCCGGCGCCGGCTGCGGTCACATCGGTCAGCACCGGCCCCGGCCGTGCGCCGATGATCTTCAACCCGTAGGTTCCCGTCTCGGCCGGCAGATCGTCCAGCACGGCCTGCCAGTCGCCCGCCGGTGCATTGCTGATGCTGTAAATCTCCTGGTAGGGCAAGTCGCCGCCGACATAGGTCAGCGTGTAGGAGATGGCGCCGCCCAGCGTCACCGTCGGCGTGATGACCGTATGGTCGGGCGCGACCAGCGTGAGCGCGGGCGCGTGCTCCTGCTTCTTACTCAGGATGAACATCAGGTCGGTCGGTTTTTCCACATGCGCCGGGAATACCATGCTGCCGTCACCGCGGATGATGACGCCGTCCTCCTCGAAGCTGGGCGCCAGCTCACCTCGCAGCTTGGCTTGTTGCCACCGCACGCGCAGGGCCGCCAGTTTGGGCGGTGTGGCAAGCTGGTAGCTGTCCACGTTGCCGAAGGTCCGGTTGCCCTTGGTGTCCACATAGAAGCCGATACAGAATTTCCAGGCGCAGGCCTTGCCGCGGAAGCCCCACTGGCCGTTGGTAAACTTGCCCACGGCCGTATCGACGTTCGCCAACTGGAGGTCAACCGGCGGGAACGTGAGCCACCATTCCCTTACAAACAGCCCCTGCGGTAAGACCAGCGCCAGCGAGCCTTGCCCGGTGAACTGGAAGCCGGTGGCGTCGTTCCAGGCGTTCAGCGCGACCTGGCCGCGGATCACGGAGTAGTCTACCCACAGCCGGAAGCTGGAGCTGCGCTGGGTGATGCTGGCCGTGCTCTGGCTCACCTGTTTGCCGAAGAGGTACAGCGCCGCGTTGAGGTCCAGCTTGAATTCCGGCTTGACCTGGAGATCGGCCCCGCCGCTGGCCTTGATGGTCGGCACGCCGTTGATCGCGGTCTGGCTGGAGATGTCCAGCGAGACGCCGACTTTGGTCAGTCCCTCGAACAGCACCACCGAGCCGCTCACCCGAGTCAGGTTGAAGCCGGTGCTGGGGATGGGGATGGTGCAAAAGAGGGTGATGTCGCCCGCGATCTCGAACTTGCTGATCCCGTCGACTTCGTCCCCGCGCGCCGGGTTCACCGGCCGGTCGACCTGCTGGTAGCGCGCAAGCTTGGCCGGTGCGGCCGCCGGGGTGATGTCGATCACCATCTGGTTCTGGGTTGTCACGCGGATCGTGGCGTTGATGGCGATGCCGCTGCACCCCGGCGTGCCGGCGGCCAGGGCGGGCATCTTGAAGGATCCGCTGGCCTTGATCACCCAGGTGCCGGCCGGCTCTTCTCGGAAGCTGCCACTCAGCGCCAGCTTGAACCCGCCGACGGTCATCTCGGGCAGCGTGAAATCGCCCCCGCCGATGACGATCTTCTCCGCGGTGATCGCCACTCCGTAGACCGCCACCGACGCGCCGCCCAGGCCAGACGGCAGCACCAGCCTGGCCGAGCCGGCGCGCAGCGTCTCGCCATCGAGCGTCGCATCCTTGATTTCGATGGTCAGCCCTGCCACGGTGAGGTTGAACGCGCTGACGCTGCCCCCGACCTTCGGCGTGCTGTCCACCCAGATCGTGCCGGTGGCGCCGGAGGCTACGCCCTTCACATTCA
This sequence comes from Anaerolineae bacterium, assembly GCA_026645775.1. Classification (GTDB taxonomy): domain Bacteria; phylum Chloroflexota; class Anaerolineae; order CG2-30-64-16; family CG2-30-64-16; genus MO66. The sequence continues at coordinate 17,451 of JAPKMS010000124.1, read as the reverse complement.
ACTGGACCTTGCCCGTCATCGAGACTTTGTAGACCTGATCCGCCTGGGAGATTTGTAGATTCGTGATCTCGGCGGTGAACCACTTCTTTTTGCCGACCTCAACCGTCTCCTTGGGATTGGCAAGCTTGATGCCGTTGAGATCCAGGCCGTATTGGGTGTACTTCACGGATGTCAGTTGGACCACTTTGTCGCCCAGCAACGCCGGCAACTGCAACTCCGCAGATTGGGCGGTCAGTGCCTGGCTGTCTGCGTGGATGGTCTTCATCTTCAAGGTGGCCCCGGCGATGTTCAAGTCCAGCCACTCCAGGTCGGCTTTGAATCCGCCGGCGCCGGGACAGAAGGCAAACGTCAGGGGATCGGGGCGGTCCCCTTTCTTGTCAGCCACGATCAACATACCTTCTGCGCTGAGGCAGCCGTTGGCGATACTCCCGGTGACCGAGCTGATGCGCAGCTTGTCGCCGGGGCCGAATTTTAAATCCTCTGCAAACGAGAAGCCTCCGGTGGCCTCTAACTGCCCGGTTTCACCGGGCGCCAGTTTGAATTCAAAATCTCCCTTTGAGGTGACGATGCCTTCGTTGATGTCGAGGGGTGCGAAGCCGGTCACGCTCTTGGACAACGCGTTCAGACTGTCGAAGAATCCCTCCCCGGAAAGATTGAACCCGCCGATCTCGGTCAGCAGCGGCGTCACGGTCTTGGCCGGGGTCAGCTTGCCGTCGTCGCAGGTGCCGTCGAAGAAACCCGAGAAGAGACTGCTCGTCTTCTCCTTGCTGACGATGCCGATCTTGCCATACCCGTTCAACTTGCCGCCGGTGGCTAACTCGTCGTACTCGAGATAAGCATCACTGCCTGTGAGCAGGAAGGCGGCGCCGATGAAGACCGTGCCGCTGGCGCGCATCCGGGTGCCGCTCAGCCGTTCGATTTGGGTTGCCGTGAGGGTCAGCTTTCCGCAGACGCCGGTTTCGCCCGGCTGCGGCAGTGAGTCGGTGGCGGTTGGCGTGGGGGTGAAGGTCGGTGTGACCGTGATGGTCGGCCCGCCGCTGGCCACGAAGTCGCGCACCGCGACCTCCAGCCCGGGCTCGTGTACCCAGATGTGTTGCGCCGGGTCGAACGTGTAGCCGGCCAGGGCCGGCCGCACGGTGATGGTCTCGCGGCCGGGGATGTAGAGCAAGCTGGTCTCGTAATAACCGCTGGCGTCGGTCACCGCGGTGCGGGCGGGAATCGGATACGCGGCCAGGGACACTTGTACGGTGACGCCGGACACGCCCGGCCCGGTCGAGCTATCTCGGCGTACGTGGCCCCGCACCACCAGCCCCAGGCCGGAGGTCGGCGTGGCGGTGGGCGTTCGCGTGCGGGTGGCGGTTGGGGTGCGCGTGGCGGTCGGGGTGCGTGTGGCTGTGGGGGTGGATGTCGGCGTCTTCGTGGGCGGCGGCGCGGTCGCGCAGGTGTCGGTCAGCACCGTCACGGAGTTATCCGCGGAGTTGGCGACGTAGACGCGGTTGGTGGCCGGATCGACCGCGATGCCATCGCCCTCGCCGCTCCCGGTGGCGCCCGCGCCCGAATAGGTGTTGGTGTTCCCGTCGATGCGGAAGACCTGGTTGCCCCGCGCCGCGACAAAGACCGCGTTGCCGTTGGGGTTGACCGCCAGCGCATGCGGCTCGGCCGGCACCGTGATCGCCGCGACCTGCATCCCCGTTTTGAGCTCGTAGACGTACACCACTTTGGCGATGCTGGAAACGTACAGCCGGTCGAGCGCCGCATTGTAAGCCAGGCCGACCAGGCCCGAGTCGGGCACGTGGAGCAGCAGCCTGGCCGTGTTGTCGGCTTCGATGGCATAGACATCGCCCGACCAACTGGTGAGCACATAGGCCCGGTTGCGCGCGGCGTCCACGGCGATAAACGTGGGGAGGTTGGGCAACCCCACGTGGCCGACGACGGTGTTGCTGTTCCCATCGATCACGTCAATGCTGTTGCTGTTGAAGTTGGCTACGTAGACCCGGTGGGTGGCGGTGTTGACGGCAACCCCGAACGGCTGCGCGCCCACTGAAATCGTCTTGAGCAGTGCATAGGACGCGCCGTCCAGGACGGTCAGCGTGTTGGCATCACGGTTGGTGACGTAGATGTGGTTCAGACCGGGGTCATAGGCTGCCTGGTTGGGCGAGGGCACGGCCACAGTGCGCTCGATGTTGTGGGTGGCCGCATGGATCACCGCCAGCCGATCCGCCGCGTAGCCGGCGACGTAAATCCGGCCCGCATCCGCGTTGACGGCGATCCCTTTGGGCCCTGAAATGCCGGCGATGGTCGCGTTGGGAGCCGGATCGCACGCCAGGGCTGAAGCCGGGCTCACGGCAGGCGGCGGATCGAACGCTTGAGCCAGCGCCGGGGGCGCATGGCCCGTTGTCAGGATGGCTTCCAGGGTCTGCTCGAAACCGTCTGCGGCAGGGAGCGCCTCGTTGGAATTGAGGGTGAGGTTGAGGGCCTCGAGCGCGGCGGCCTGGAACCGTTGCGAATCTGTCCGGGCTACGCGGGCGAAATAGGCGTCGCGGGTTTCGCCCGGCCCGCGGGCCCAAGCTGAGATGGGCGCGCCGGAGAGGGTCGATGCGGCCTCCCCTTGGGCTGCGGGCAACGCCTCAGCGGCCGCTGCGAGCGGGGATAGGGCCTGGGCCAGCAAGGCCAGCACGGTCACAATCACGGGGAACGGCGAGCGGATGCGGGAGTGGCTCATGGTTTCCTCCTGGAAGATGCAGAGGAGGCGGAAGATGCTGTCACCCAGAAAGACGCATGAGCAGATCAAAAGCGACGAGGTGTTTTGTCGCTATGCCTCCCGCTGCCCCAGCCCGATCCGCACGAAGAGCCACGGCCAGAGTGCGATGGCCCACAGCATCGCCAGCCCGTAGCGCACGAACCGCAGCGCCAGCCCTAGCGCGAGCGGCTCCTGCGGGAAGATCATCTTCAGCCCCAGCCAGATCGCGGCCAAGCCGATGACGCCAATGCCGTAGCGCAGCGCTCGCTGCCACAGCGGCCCGTCTACGCTGAACCCGACGGTACGCGTCTCCAGCACCAGGCCAATCCACAGCCCGAACGCCAGCCCGGCGATGGTTCCGGCGTCGGACAACGCCGAGCTCCACGCCTCGGTGTACATCTCCCCGAACATCTGCCCCGTGCCGAAGGGGATGGACAGCATCAACGCGACCACGGCCAACATGACGGCCGCGGTGACCAGCGCCAGCAGAACGTGGACTCCCAGGGCGAGCTGTTTGAGCCGCGGCAGCAGGATCGGTTTTAGCCCGTTGTACAGCGCCAGCAGCCCCAAACCCACGGCCGCGCCCCACAGGACGTCGCCGGGGAAGTGAACCCCCAGGTAGACGCGCGAAAGGCACACCAGGACGATCAGCAGCGCCAACAGGACGGCCCACAGGCGGCCCCGGCGCTTATCAGCGATGAACCAAGCGACCTGGCCGAACAGCGCCGCGCTGCTCTGTGCGTGCCCGCTGGGGGTGGAGAAGCTGTTTGCTTCGCTCAGGCGCAGGCTGGCGTTCTCCCAGAACGGCCGGCTGTGCTTGAAGAACGATTTCGTCGCGGTGTTGGTGAAACTGGAGAGCACCAGCAGGATTCCCAGGTCCTGGCCCAGCCCTTTGTGGATGCACCAGTAGACCAGCGGGATGGCGATCAGGTAGAACTGCTCGTCACCCAGGAAGGTGAAGGCGCGCATCGGCAGCTTCAGCCAGCCGCCGAGCGCCTGCATGGCTCGCACGCCGTCCAGCGCCCACAACCGTCCGCCGGCGATCAGGGTGGTGACCAGGACCACGAGCAAGGTGACGATCGCGATGATGGCCAAGGTCGAGGTTTTCTTCATGGTGGGTCTCCCTGGGATAAATGGGTGGGGTCCGGCCTGGAACATTCTACGCTAACCGGTTATCGCTTGGCAAATGTGCGCGGTTACACGACCGCCCGACCCTAGAGGGATCGTGCTACGACGCAGCGCCCGGTGGAGCCGGGCTATCCGCTGATCCGGCCCCGGTGCGGGGCGCTGCGCATGTAACCCGGTCGGTTCACCGCCGGGCGGGCTACTGCCCCAATGTTTCCCGGAAGAACCCCACCAGCCGCTGCTCGAACTCCTGCGTATGCACGGCCGGCGTCGTCATGTGATCCCCGCCTTCCGGGAACCACGTGGTCACCTTCACACCGGCCGCCTGAGCCGCGGCAGCCAACTGTTCGCTCTGGTGGTAGTCGATGCGGGTGTCGCCCTGCGCGTGCATGATGAACACGGGCCGGCCTGCGGCTTTGACGATCGTCTCCACCGGGCTGCGGGCGAGCAGGTTCTCCCCGGTGACCGCGCCGCCCATCACGAGCGCTGAGAACGAGAGGAACGCCGGGAAGCCGCTGCGTTTCAGCTCCGCCTGGATGATCTGCTGCAAGTTGCCGAAGGTCCCTTGCAGGAAGAGCGCCGCGAAGCGCGGCTCCTCACCGAATGCGTAGTTGGCCATTGCACCACCCAGCGAGTTGGCGAAGATGCCGACCCTGCTCGGGTCGAACCCCTTTTCGTTGACCAGCCAATCCCACGCGCCCAGGATGTCCCAGTACTCGTCGTTGCCGATAGTCGAGCGGAGATCGTCGAAGGTGGATTCGCCGGTGTCGCGCACATCGATCATCAGCACGTTGAAGCCGTTACGCCACAACATCCCCGCGGGCGTCAGTACCGAGATGGAATTCTTGCACCCGCCCAGCCCATCCACCACGATCACGGTTGACGCGGTCGCCGCGGCCTGGCCGGCCGGGATCCACCAGCCCGCAACCTGGATCTTGCCATCGCGGGAGGGAAACTTCACGAGCTCGTAAGGAGACATGAAGTACGGCGTGACGTCGAAGCCGGCCGGCCAACCTTCCTCCACTGCGAATTCGGCTACTACGAAGTTATCGGGCCGGTTTGCCTGGTGGAGGTCGCACGAGCCGGTGACGTTGCCGAGCTTCTCGTAGATCACGTACCCCACGCCGAAGTACGCGACGACGAGCAGGGCGACGAGCGTGATGGCGATGCCGAGCAGAACTCTGGTTCGTTTTTTCATGATGCACCTGTCTTCGTGTTGTTTCTTCTGCAACACTTGAAAGTTGGCAACTCTGCGGCGCCCGTACTACCAATCATCGGGTGTCCCACGTGCCGGACCCGGTTCAACTTCAACCTCACTCCCTGCGGCCGGTTGTTCAACGTCCGTAGCTGGTTCCCTCTCATCCCAATCGCCAGGCGGCTGAGCGCGACCTGCCCGGCAGAACCGGCGCACCAGGGGAATGCCCACGATCACCAGGACCACGGGGATGCCCACGATCGGGAAGATGCATATGGCGCTGCCGTAGTCCATCATTCCTGTGGAGATGGCCCAAACGGTCAGGGCGATGATCGCGATCAGGTTCACGCCAACCCACACCCCGACGGCGGTCTGCTCACTCTTTACTTTTTTGGCCGTAAGCGCCGCCACCAAAATGGTGACAAGGAAGACGACCAGGTAGATAGCGGTGGTGACGATCGGCACCCCCACATAGTTGTAAGAGCTGCAGTTGGCCCGTCGGCCCAGCTCAAACTTGACGATCCCATGCGTCTTCATGGCTCACGCTCCTGAAACAAAAGGGCACTCTGGATCGGGCGCTGCGAAGTCGCCCGCCACGGCCTGCGCCACATTGCGACATCCGCCGTGACAGAGGCTGAGATAGCGGCATGAGCCGCACGGCTCCGGGGCGTGATCCGCCCAATGCCTGAAGCGCTCGAACCCGGCCGCGCTCTGCCAGCCACTCACGAGATCGACGGCCGCATCGAGCGCTTCCTCGGTGAAGCTGCAAGGGTGCACGCGACCGTTGGCATCTATCTCGGCGATTTCGCTGCCGGCCCGACACCCCTCGCCGCCGGTCAGGCGCAGATGCCAGCGCTGCGGCCGATGCCAGTACAGGAACGGGAGCGTGCCGCAGTCCACCGACCAGCGGATGTGATGGCGCCTGCTGAGGCGGTGCAAGAGTGGATAGAAGTCACGGCGTTGTTGGGGCGTCAGCCGTTGATCGAGATAGCTCTCGGCCGCGCGGCCGGACGGCTGAAGGCGCAGCAGGAGCAGGTCGGAGACACCGTTGGTCGTTAGGAAGCGAGCCAACTCGTCCAGGTGGTCGAAATTGGCGCGGGTCACGACGCAGTTGACGCCGACCGGGATTTGCTTGCGGCGCAGCCGTTCCAACCCGGCCGCGGCGGCCGCGAAGCCATCCACCCCCCGGACGGCCCGATACGCGTCGCCGACACCGTCCAGGCTGACATGGATGTGATCGAACACGCGGCACGCGTCGGCGCAGGCCTCATCCACAAGCATTCCGTTCGTGGTGAGCGTGGGGCACAGCCCGATCCGCCGCGCATAGCGGGCCAGGTCGAAGATGTCGGGGCGGGCCAGCGGCTCGCCGCCGCCGAAGGCCACGGTGAAGACGTGCATCCGGGCCAGGACGTCGAGCGCGGCCATGATCTCCGCGGTCGTGAGCTCGTCGAACGCGCCCTCGCCGGCACGGTTAGAGCAGTACGTGCAGCGCAGCGGGCAGCGCTGCGTGACGGCAAAGTGGGCGGTCACCGGGGCCGAGAGGCAGCGCTGGTCGTCTGCCCACAGCGGGGAATCCGTATAGCCGAGCCGCCGCATCCACGCGCGATTCACGTGAACCGTGGCCGCAGGCTGGTCCAACACGACAATGCCGCCGAAATGCTCGTAACGCACGCGCATGCTGCCTCACAAGCTGGCGCCCATTGCCATGATCATCACGGCAAGGCCGCGGAAGCAGTCGATGGATGTCAAGCGGTAAGTGGGATGCACGTCGCCTCCACTAGTTGATCACAATAGGAGCGACGCACCCAGTATAGCACAAATTGCCCTGACTGTCAGCGGTTAATTCGATCAGTTTTATGAGATTGCGGGCTTAACGGCGGGGTCGCGGCTCAAGTTTGGCCAGGGGCGCAGCCAGTTGGATCGCGAGTATCGTGAATAGGCCCAAGAAAAACACGGTGATGATGGCCAGCAGGATGTCGAGCCAGGTGACAAACCCGGCGACCGGTAGCATCAGGCCGACACCGCCGACGAAGTAGAGCGCGGCCGCGGCCGCGATGCCGATGACCCGCGTCTCCGTGGGCCCGACCTTGCCGCCCGAAATCCGAAACTCCCCGGTGACGATCATGTTGATGTAAGACAACTGGGCCAGCGAGGTGTAGCTGATCAGCGCGCACGCGGCCAGGCGGAAATCGGCATAGGGTGACACGCCGATGCCCAGGAACATCAGGGTCAGGCAAACGACATCCACCGTGTGATCCAGGAAGAACCCATACCGCGGACGTTCATGGTGGCGATAGCGGGCCAGGGTGCCGTCCAGCGAATCCCCGAACCAGTTGACGATATACCCCGCGGCCGCCAGCCAGAGAAAACCGGGCTGGAACCGGGAGAGCCAGTAGCCGAGCAGCACGAGTGCCGCGCCGATCACGCCGATCGCGGTCAGATGGTCCGGCGTCACCCAGCCGGGCATGCGCGCTGCCAGCCAAAGGAGCACCCGGCGCTCCGGGCGACTGAGCAGCGATTCTTGGATACGCCGATGGTGATCAACAATAGTCATCTGAGATCCTCCGGTTCAGACGGGTTCCGGCGCATCCGGCCAGACTGGGTTGAACATGAGCCACTGGTCGGGCGTCTGCGAGATGAAGCGTTCCATCACCGAGAGAACGGCTTCGGCGTTTAAACGCACCGTTTTGTCAGCGTCGGCGACCCTGACCAATGGGATGGGGTCCCCGAACCTCGGCGCGTACGTACCGTCCGCGAGCATCTGCGCCGCGAAAGGTATCACCGGCGCACCAGTCGCCAGGGCCAAGCGGACGTGTGCGACCGGCAGGGGGCTCGGGTGGCCGAAGAAGGAGATCATCTGCTTCATCTCCGAGACGACGCGGTCAACGCCGACGATGACGATCCCACCGTCCCTGAGCCGCTTGGTCGCCTGCCGCAGAGCGCCCAGGCTGGACGGCGTGATCTCCATGCCGCGCGAAGCCCAGATGCGGTAGTGGCGCAGATAGCCTGGCTCCGGGTTCGGATGGGCGAGCACTTGCGCCCTCAGGCCGCGGGCGGCGCTCGCCAGCATGACGAGGTCCCAGTTGCTCAGATGCGGCGCGGCGATGATCATCCCCGGCCGGCCTGCGCCTTCGTTGGCTGAGGCGCGGCAGTACCGCTCGATGATTCGCGCCATCTCAGCGTCCGGCGGGGACAGGCGCGCAAGCTCCTCCGGCCGATGGATGGCGTGATAGAGATCGAAGACGCAGCGTGTCCGGTGGCGCAGCACGCGGCGCACGATCCGGTCGAGCTCCTCGTCGGTCGGTCGGCCGCCGCGCGCGATCCATTGATTGGCGCGCACGGTGCGGACGAGCGTTGAGTTCCGCCGGCTCGCGGTGAGATCTGCCAGGGCAACGCCCAGCGCCCTGCCGACGCGGGCCGGCAGCAGACCGGGCAGCCGGGTGGCTAACCCGACGCCGAATGAAGAGTTGGCAAGTGTCTGAAGGTCCAAGTAACTCCTGGTGTGCGTTTCGAGATAGTCTGGAGGGTACTATGGGCGGATCCGCCCATAGTACCCGATTTTCAGCGTTCGCCTATTCGCCTGCCGACTCCGCCGCGGCCGCGACTGGCGTCGCGTTTCCCCGCCAGTGCGCGCGCTCGGCCGGGTTCGGGAAGCGCGGCAGCAGCGTGGCCGCGTCCGGCAGCGCCACCTTGTCGCCGGGGGCCAGATCGGCTTTGTTGGGCTTCTCCACCACTGGTTTCCCGGCGGGGATGTTGAAGATGCCGATCTCGTCGCCGGGCCTGGCGTAGCGGCTCCCCACGTAGGCCAGCCCCAGGATGACGCCGTCCACATCCACCGCGGCGCTGGTGACCCAGCCGATCGCCTGGCCCCGCTTGTTCACCACCGGGTCGCCGGTCTTGGGCATGCGCACGCCCCGGTCGTTCATACGGAACCGGGCGACTTCCATCGTGCGCCCCTTTTCTGCTTCGAGATATGGCCCGCGGCCGATGAAGAACGGCTTGTGCAGCTTAACGTACCCAGCAAAACGCGCGCCTGCAGGCGAGATGCCGAAATGCCCCTCCAGCTCGTGGCCGTAGAGCGGCAGGCCGGCCTCGGTGCGGGTGCTGTCGCGCGCGGCCAGGCCGGTCGGCTGCAAGCCGAAGGGTTGGCCCGCCTCCAACAGCGCCTCCCAGAACGCGACCGCGCGATCCGGATGCACGAACAGCTCGAAGCCGACCTCCTCGCCGCAGTAGCCGGTGCGGGCGATGACGAGATCAAATCCGGCCAGCACGCACTCGGTGACGCCGGTCTTGCGCACGCGGGCGAGCTGCGCCCGCAGCTTGGGGTTGTCGGTGAGGCTTTGCAGGATCTTCAGCGCCGCCGGGCCTTGCAGCGCCAGATCGATGCGCATATCGGCCCCGCTGGACGGGTCTTTCAGGTTGCGGAGAGTCGCCGGCCGCAGCACCCGCAAGTCGGGCCGCTCACGGTCGATGAGCACTTCGCCGTTGTTGACAGCGTTCAGCCACGCCCAATCCTTGTCCGCGTTGGACGCGTTGACGACGATCTGGAACAGCTCCGCCCCGCGGCGGTAGACCAAGAGATCGTCAATCACCTTGCCGCCCGCGTCCAGCAGGTAGGCGTAGAAGCTCTCGCCCGGCGCGTACCAGCGGACGTAATTGGTGACAACCAGATCCAGAAGCGCCTCGGCGTGTGGGCCGCTGGCCTCGAAGACGCCCATGTGCGACACGTCGAACAGCCCGGCTGCCCGGCGCACCGCGTTATGCTCGTCGAGCACCCCGGTGTACCACACGGGCATCTCCCAGCCGGCAAACGGGACGATGTGCTTGGTGTGTGCCCGGTGCCACTCGTAGAGAACGGTGCGCTTGAGGGGGGCATCCGCCGGCTCATGCCAGGCGAATTCGGCGATCTCCGGCTTGGCGCGAGCCTCGGCCAGGGCCTGCTGGCCGATGAAGTACGGTTTGCGCAGTTCGAAGTGGTCCGGGTGCGCACGATACGCGTCGAGAGCCGGCATGTTTGGAATCGAGCCTTCAGGCGGTTGGTCGGTTGACCTTGAAGATGGGTTGGATACCGTTCTAAAGTCAGGTTTGGGCGCAAGCAGAAGACCGGCTAAAGCCTCGATTCCGGGCTCGAGTGCGCGGGCTTGCTCGTCAGTGAGTTCTTCCACCACCAGGGGCCCCTCGACCTTGGCGAACAGGTCAGCCCGGTCGAAGAGGATGTAGCCATCGCCCAGGCCGCGCAGCCAGGTTTTGACCCGTTCGTGCTGGGCCGGCGTGGTGCGCAGCGCGAACCGGTCCTGGTCGCACTCGTCCGGCGCCAGCCGCAGCACGGCGGCCTCGGCCATCACGCGGCCATCGGGATCGAGCATGAAGCCAAGCTGCTGCTCGCCCGGCCGAAGCGCCGCCACGTCGCTGGTGACGATCTGCGCCAGGCCCGGCGCCGCACGCTCGCCGGAGACGAGTAAGGTTGAGGTTGAGGTCAAGGTTAAGGTTAAGGTTGAGAGTGTCTTAACCTCAGCCTTAGCCTCAGCCTTAGCCTCAGCCTTAACCTTAGCCTCAAGGAAGTGCGGATAGCCCGTCCCGCGATTCTCCGTCTCGGCTGCGCCCCTGGCCGCAAGCGCGGCCACCTCGGCCTTGAGCTCCTCGAAGATGTCCAGGTCTATCTTGCCGCGCGGCAGTTCACCGGCCAGGCCGGTGTAGCTGAACGGCTGGATCGCGGTCACGGTCTTGTGGATCAGCCGCGCCACTTCGTCGATCTCCGCCGTTCCAAAACCGCGCTGCGTGAGCCACGGCGTGCCCAGGCGGATGCCCATGCCTAACCCGGTCGCGGTGTCGCCGGGGATGGTGTTTTTGTTGGCGACGATGCCGACCATGTCCAGGATGCGCACGGCCGGTTCGCCGCGCAACGGGAACCCGGTTTTGCTCTTGACGCTGTTCAGGTCCAACATGCAGAAGTGCGTGTCGGTGCCGCCGTAGGCCAGCTTCAGGCCGCGCTTTGTCAGCCCGGCCCCCAGCGCGGCCGCGTTTTCTTTGATCTGCCACATCATGCGCCGGAACGGCTCGGTGCCCGCGATCTTGAACGCCACGGCCATCGCGGCGAATTTTTGCGTGTGCGGGCCGCCCTGCTCGCCGGGGAAGACCGCCATGTCAATGCGGTGCGCCAGGTCTTCGTCGGACGTCATGATGATGGCGCCGCGCGGGCCGCAGAGGGTCTTGTGCGTGGTGCAGGTGATCACGTCGGCGATGCCGACCGGGTTGGGGAACGCGCCGACCGTCGCCATGCCGGCCGCGTGGCTGATGTCGGCCATCAACACCGCGCCTACCTCGTCGGCGATCGCACGGAACGCGGCCCAATCGGGCGCCCAGGTGTAGGAGGTGAAGCCGGCGATGATCATCTTGGGCCGGTTGCGCCGTGCCAGGTCGCGAATCTCGTCGTAGTCGATCTTGCCGGTGCTCTTGCTCACGCCGTAGCTCACCACATGATAGCGTTTGCCGGAAAAGTTGAGCTCGCTGCCGTGGGTCAAGTGGCCGCCCTGGTACAGATCCATGCCCATGACGGTGTCGCCTGCTTCGACCACGGCGTCGTACACGGCCAGGTTGGCGGCTGCACCGGAGAGGGGCTGGACGTTGACATAAATATCTTTATCAGCCACGCGTTCGTTGGCGAAGATCAGCGCGGCGCGGCGTTGCGCCAGCGTTTCGACGAAATGCACGTAGTCCACGCCCTTGTAGAAGCGACGGTCGGCGTAGCGGCGGTAGTAGGCGAGCTGGTGACTGGTGTCGAGGATCGTCTCCTCGTCGTCGCGCGTCATGCGCAGGGGCGGGTAGCCCTCGGCATAGATGTTGTTGAAGACGGAGCCCAGCGCCTGGCGGACCGCTTGCGGCGCCATGGACTCGGAGGGGATCAGGATCAGTTTGCGGGCCTGGCGCTCTTCTTCATAGCCGATGATGGCATTAATATCGGGGTCAATCAGGCCCAGATCGGCGCCGAGGAAGGCGTCCTGGTAGCTTTGGATGGGCATGGCAAACAACTCCTTTGTTGAGTAGTACAAGCTGTCAACACCATAGCACCGATGCCGGGTGTTGACCATGACGCGGCTCAGGCAACGGACGCCGCGGCGGGCTCGGGCAAAATCCGCAGACGTTGGGTTAAGATGAGGCCGGCCAGCACGATGCCGACACCGAACAGGAACGGCGCGCGCGCGCCGAACGCCTCCCACACCGTGCCGCCGATAAGCGGGACGGTGATCGCGGCGATATGCTGGATGGCCTGCTCCACCGAGAGGTTGCTGGTGATCTCCTCCCGTGTCACCGCGATCTTCTGGAAGTAGGAGGGCAGGGCGACATTGAAGCCGAAGAAGATGTTATCCACCACGAACAGCACGAACAGCACGGGCAGGACCCGCACGTAGGCGTAGCCCAGGAACACCAGCGCCAGCGAGGCGAAGGTGATCGTCATCGCCAGCCGCTCGCCGAGCCGGCCGACGAGCTGCCCGGTGACGCGCAGGGTCACCACGTTGATCAGGCTGTTGACCAGGAACAGCAGGGCGGTCGTTTGGATGCTCACGTGATACTCGCGCACGAACAGGTACACGGCAAACGTGGTGAAGATGTGGCGGCGGCTCCCCAGCAGGAACGAGAGCGTGTAGTAGAGCCAGTAGCGCCGGCGCAACCTGACCCGGCGGCCGGTCGGAATCCCCTGCTGGCGGCCCCCGAACGGCAGCAGCAGGAGGCCGCCGAGGATAACGACGACACCCACGGCCATGAAGAGGTTGCGATAGCCTGCGGACGCGGCGAACAGATAGACGACGCCGGTGCCTGCCACAGAAGCGATCGAGCCGAGGCTGCCCAGGTTGCCCAGGGTGCGCGGGGTATCCTCCTTCTGCATCACCATCAGCACCACGCTGCTGCTGCTGGGGTAGAAGAAGTGAAAGCCGACGCTCATGATGAAGGTCGAAAACAGCAGAAAAGCCACTGTGTGCGACTGTGCGCTCAACAGCACCCCGACGCCCATCAGGATGATGCTGAAGCTCATGACCCGGATCTCGGAGATGTAGAGCGCCACGAAAGCCAGCACAAAGCCCAACAGCCCGGGCACCTCGCGCACGGCCTGAATCAGGCCGACTGCGCCGGGCCCCGCGCCGAGTTCTTCCACCGCGAAGTTATTGAAGAGGGTCTGCCAGACCTGGAAACCGAAATTGAGCAGGAAGTTCGAGAGGATGATGAAGACCAGCAGCCGCCGGTTCTCCCGGAAGAAGTTGCCCATGGGCGAGATGCGCTTTCAACAGCCAGGGTGGAATTGCAAGACACATTATAGCGCACGATGCCGGAAGCGCCAAGAGGCGCGCCCTGCCGTCCGCTGCCCGGACGAAACTGGCCGGGATTTGGGGATGCGGGGATTTCTCGTGGCCTCCCCCAATCCCCTCATCCCGGCGTCCTTCCGGGCAGCCGGGTGCGGCGCCAGCGCGCAGCCTGCCCGTGGGAGGGCGGCCGGAACTGGCCGGGATTTGGGGATGCGGGGATTTTTCGTGGCCTCCCCCAATCCCTTCATCCCGGCGTCCTTCCGGGTATCGTCCATGCCCCTGCCGGGCACAATCGAGACCGAAAATGCCGCCATCCGCGTTCATCCGCGCACGTCCGCGTCCCATTTTCGGGTTAGTTTCTCATGTCGCGCGCGGCACCACGGCGGCGGAAAATCTCACCGCGGAGGCGCAGAGGCCGCAGAGTATTTCAGGTTTGCTCTGCGTACTCCGCGTCTCTGCGGTGATTTTCAGGGCAGGCGATTCGAGCGCGCCTCCTGCCACGCCCCGGTGATCCGGCCCGGGGGAACAAGCGGCTAGAAGTCATCCGGCAGAGCGGTCACGTTGTTGCTTGCGCGGTTGCCGATGAAGACGTAGCCCAGGCCAGGATCAACGGCCACGCCCATGGGGTTATCGCCGACGGGAATCAGGGCGAGCACATTCAAGAAGGCTCCGTCAATCACCGTCACGCTGTCGTCTGCTGCGTTGGTCACGAAGACATGGTGGGTGATCGGGTTGGCAGCGACGCCGCCGCCGCCATCGGGGCCTCCATGGCCGACATTCAGGGCGGCCAGCAAGGAGGGTCCGGTGGGCGGGATGCGGTAGACCAGCACCTGCCTCGGGTCGTTCGGCTCGGGCGCGAATGAAACGTAAAGCCGGCCCAGGTCCGGGTCGATCCCCAACGCATACGGCGCGCCGGCCGGATAGATCGTCTGACCCCAAAGCACGCTGTTGGTTGCGCCGTCCACCACATGCACCGCCTGAATATCCCGACACGAAACATAGATTCGATTCAGGATCGGATCAACTGCCACGCCGAACGCGCCGCTGCCCATCTTGACGGTCGTCATCAGGCTGTCCATGTCACCGTCAATGACCGCCAGCCGGCCGCCTCGGTGCAATGCCACGTAGATGCGGTGGGTGGTCTCGTTGATCGCGACATGGGTGGGTTCCCCGAACGGTGCAAAGGAGATCGTCTTGATCACCGTGCCGGTCTGGCCGCTGATCACCGACAAAGTGTCGCTGGCGAAGTTGGCTACATAGATTTTGTCCGTGGCCGTGCTGACCGCCACACCGAACGGCCGGAGGCCGACCGCGATCTTACGGATCAGGACGCCCGTGGGTTCATCTATCTCGAACACCTGGTTGGTATCGCGGCTGGCGACGTAGAGCCGATGCTTGGTCAGGTTGCTGCCCATTCCGTTCGGCCAGAGCAGGCCGGGGATCTCGATCACGCTGGGCGGTCTCGGTGTAGGGGTTGCAGTTGGCGTGGGGAACGTCGGCGGCGCGGCCCGCAGGAGCAACGGCAGGTAGCTCAAATGCTGACCGGGCACGCGGGTTGCGGTCGGCGTCATCGTGGGTGTCGGAGTCGGCGGACAGTCATACACGGCGTAGTAATCCAGCCGCATGGTCGGCCAGAGGCCCGCCCACGCCTGCGCTGACGGATCGCCGACGGCCGTCCAGGTCGGCGCGGCCGCATAGGTCCAACTGGCTTTGTACGCGCCATCCAGGTAGAAGTCGTAGATGCCCCCGTGCCGGATGATCCGCGCGGTATGCCAGGCCGTATCCAGCCCTTGTCGAATCGGCCCCGCCGAATCGTACTCGCTCCAGATGTGGCCTTCCGGGCCGCCGTAGATCCCGTAACTGCCGATCTTAGTGAAGCCGTTGGTGACCCAGGTGTTGACGCCAAAGCTTGCGCGGCCGGCCGCGTCCGGCGAGCTGAAGCGCCACTCGATCGCCATGTCCCCCGCCGGCCAGGGGATCCCGGCGCGCTCCACGACAGGATACTCCGCCGTGTTGCCGAACGTGCTCAACTGCAGATAGCCGTTGGTCACCAGCACGCTGGTGTTGTCCGGCTGGCGTCTGATGTTCCAGCCTTCGAGGTCGCCCGCCGTGTTGAAGTCGGTGCGAAAGACCTGCCGCTGGCAGACGGGGCTCTGCGGCGTGGGCGTGGGGGTCGGCGTGCGCGTGCCCGTGGGCGTGAGTGTAGACGTCAACGTCGGCGTGCGCGTGGGTGTGGATGTGCGCGTGGGCGTGGACGTAGACGTGACCTCCGGCGTCGCGGTGGGCGTCTTTGTCGGCGTGCGAGTGGGCGTTGGTGTGGACGTGACCTCCGCTGTCGCGGTGGCCGTGGACGTTGGCGTTGCCGTGGATGTCAGCGTCGGTGTGAGTGTGGACGTCTTTGTCGGCGTGCGCGTGGGCGTCGGCGTGGACGTGACGTCCAGTGTCGCAGTCGGTGTCGCGGTGGACGTGGCGGTGGCGGTCGGCGTCGGCGTGTCGCCGTTCTCCGCCCCCAGCGCCCAAAGCTCAGCGCCGTGGAAGCCTTCGTCAGCCGCGAAGAACAGCACACCGTTGACGTTGGTCAGGGAGCTTGGGTTCGACCAACTGCTGCCGGGCCAGATATCCTTGACCAGCACCGTGCCAGCCTCCGTACCGTCGCTTCGCCACAGTTCGCCGCCATGAACGCCCTCGGGGGCCATGAAGTACAACGTGCCATTGACGTTGGTCAGCGACCTGGGCACAGACCATTCACTGCCTGGCCAGATATCCTTGACCAGCACGGTGCCGGCCACCGTGCCGTCGCTCTTCCACAACTCCTGGCCGTGACTGCCATCAGCGGCATTGAAGAACAGTGTACCGTTGACGTTGACTAGTTCTTGGAGATCCATCCAGGATGTGCCCTGCCGGAGCATCATGGTGCCGGCCTCAGTGCCATCGCTCTTCCACAAGGAGCGATCGCTGCTGCCACTGCTGTCATAGGCTCTGAAGAACAGCATGCCATTGACATCCGTCAATAGTGCGATCGAGGAACCCCAACCACCTGGCTGGATATCCTTGACCAGCATAGTGCCGGCCTCGGTGCCATCGCTCTTCCACAGTTCGTCGCCATGGACGTCATCGCGAGCGCGGAAGAAAAGGGTACCCCCGATGTTCGCCAGGCTGCTCGGCGACGAACTCATACTTCCAGCATAGATATCTTTCACCAGCACGGTCCCGGCCTCCGTGCCGTCGCTTTTCCATAGCTCTGTGCCGTGGGTGCCATCAGGGGCCGCAAAGAACAGCGCACCGCCGATGTTCATCATTTCACCGCCCATCGTCCCAAAGTACCCGCTACTCCCTGCGTAGATATCCTTGACCAGCACCGTGCCAGCCTCCGTGCCATCGCTCCGCCACAGTTCGCCGCCGTGGCTACCGTCGTCGGCCTTGAAGAACAACGTACCGTTGGCGTTGATTGGAGTTGTTAGATTGGAACTGCCGCTGCCTGCCAGGATGTCTTTCACCAACTGCGTGCCCGCCTGCGTCCCATCGCTCCGCCAAAGCTCGCCGCCGTGGATGCCATCATCGGCCGCGAAAAATAGGGCGCCGTTCATGCTGGTCAAATAAGCCAACCCAGAGCCTGCGCTGCCTCCGTTGATGTCAGCGACCAGATGGGTGCCGGCCGTCGAGCCATCGCTGTACCACAGCTCCTCGCCGTGGACGCCATCGTCGGCGGCGAAGAAGACCGCGCTGCCCACCCCGGTCAGGTACCTTGGCGACGACCCTGAGGTGGTCTGGTTGATGTCCTTGACCAGGGCCGTGCCGCCCTCGGTGCCATCGCTCTGCCACAACTCGACCCCGTAGGGGCTGAGATAGAGCGCGAAAAACAACCGGCCATTCATCGCGGTCAGCGAGCCGGGAGCGATGCCGCTCGCTCCCGGGTTGAGGTCCTTGACCAGGGCCGTGCCCCCCGCCGTGCCGTCGCTCCTCCACAGCTTTTTGCCGTGAACGCCGTCGTCGGCTGCGAAGTAGAGCGTCCCGTCCACGGCGGTCAGGCTGAGCGGGCTAGCCCCCGTGCCGCCGGGATTGATATCCTTGACGAGCACCGTGCCCGCCTC
>JAPKMS010000123.1 GCA_026645775.1 Anaerolineae bacterium | reverse complement strand
CTACGGCTGCATCGCGGGCGCCCTGCCCTGGGTCGTGATCGTGCTGTACTTCATGAGCGCGATCAACTCGTCCGGTGCGAAGCCGCCGGCCTTCGTCTACGCGATCATCCCGACCATCTTCGTGTTCTTCAATATCTTCGCCCTGAACATGTACCTGCAGTACAAGAAGGTGGGGCGGTGGGCCGACTACCTGTTCGGCGAGCGCGTCTACATCATATTGAGCCTGGCCGCCAAGACCGTGTTGGCGTGGCTGATCTTCGCGGGGACGCTGGCCCCGGTATGAAGCAAGAACACTAACTGAACTATAAACAAAGTATAACCATTGATTTGACAAAGCGCCAAGACCAGGTATAATAAGAGTGGTTTTGGGGAGTAGCTGCCTGAAGGGTCAGGCCGCTCAGCCGTCATCACGAAGAACAACTTCCGGCTGAGTGGGCGGTGAAAGCAACCGACTGGCGAGACTGAAACAGGATGAATGACTGTTTGAGTCTCGCCTTTTGTTTTGTAGATTCGGAATAGGAGGATAGCATGAAGTGGTCGTGGAAGATCGCCGAATTTGCGGGTATTGGCGTTTACATGCATGCGACGTTTCTGCTGCTGATCGGCTGGGTGGCATTGAGCGGCTGGCTGCAGGGACGTACAGTCGCCGCGGCCGCGGGGGCGGTGGCCTTCATCTTGGCGCTCTTCCTCTGCGTGGTGCTGCATGAGTACGGCCATGCGCTGACTGCGCGGCGATACGGCATCAAGACGCGCGACATCACGCTGCTGCCCATTGGCGGCGTGGCGCGTCTGGAGCGGATGCCCGATAACCCTCGGCACGAGTTGTGGGTGGCGCTGGCAGGGCCCGCAGTCAACGTGGTGATCGCCGGCGCGCTGGGTATTTGGTTGTTTGCCTCAACTTCATTACAATCCATGTCGCCGTTGAGTATGACCGGCGGCTCCTTCATCGAGCGTCTGCTGGCTGTCAATATTTCGCTGGTGCTCTTCAACCTGATCCCCGCCTTCCCGATGGACGGCGGACGGGTGGTGCGGGCGCTGTTGGCGACACGGCTGGAATACACGCGGGCGACGCAAATCGCGGCCACGTTGGGCCAGGGTATCGCCCTGGTGTTGGGCTTCGTCGGCCTCTTCTCCAACCCGCTGCTGGTGTTTGTGGCGTTGTTCGTCTGGATGGGCGCGGCGCAGGAGGCCGGCATGGTGCAGATGAAGTCGGCTCTCGGCGGCATTCCCGTCACCCGCGCCATGCTGACCGATTTTCAGACGGTCTCACCGCGCGAGCCGTTGGCCCGCGCGGTGGAGCTGATCCTAGCCGGCTGGCAGCAGGATTTCCCTGTGGTGGACGAGGGCCGTGTGGCGGGCGTGCTGACGCGCGGCGATCTGCTCGTTGCGCTCCAGCGGCAGGGGCCGGACACGCCGGTGGCCCAGGTGATGCGCCGTGATGTGCAGATGGCCGACGCGTTCGAGATGCTCGAGACCGTCTCGGCCCGCCTCCAGGCGTGCAGTTGTCACACGTTGCCCATCGTGCGCAACGGCCAACTGGTCGGCCTGGTGACGATGGAAAACATCGGTGAGTTCTTGATGATCCAGGGGGCGCTCGGCCGGGCGCCAGCGCCGCGCTGGGCGTGATGCGGAGGGCCAGTGTTGCGCCGCTGCCGTCAATAACGCGGAGCGAGGAACCTGGCTTTATCCGCGTCGCACGCGTTCAAGTCATGCTTTTTTCGGAGGAGGGATATGCAAACACTCTTGGGCCATCACTGGCATCATCTGCCGGCCGACGAAGTGCGGCTGCTTCTGGAAACCGATCCGGTGGGTGGGCTGGACATCTTCGAGGTGCGGCATCGCCAGGAGCGGTTTGGGCCAAACGTGCTGACGCCGCAACGGGGGGCCAGCCCGCTTGTGCGCTTTCTGCGCCAGTTCAACAACCCCCTGATCCTGATTCTGTTGGCGTCGAGCGCCATCACTGCGGTGCTGAAGGACCCGTTGGACGCCGCGGTGATCTTCGGCGTGGTCTTCATCAACGCGATCATCGGCTACGTCCAAGAGGCGCGGGCCGAACAGGCCATCGAGGCGCTGGCACAGACGATCTCCACCGAGGCGACCGTGATCCGCGGGGGCAAGCCGCTGCGCGTCAACGCGGCCGAGTTGGTCCCCGGCGACCTGGTCACGCTGCTGTCGGGCGCCAAGGTGCCGGCCGACCTGCGGCTGATCCGCTCGCGCGACCTCCAGGTGGCCGAAGCTGCGCTCACCGGCGAGTCCGCGCCGGTGGAGAAGGCGGCCGATGCGCACTTGGAGCCAGACACGCCCCTGGCCGAACGGCGCAACATGGTCTACGCCTCCACCCTTGTCACCTACGGTCAGGCGACCGGCATCGTTGCCGCCATCGGTGACAACACCGAGGTCGGCCGCATCTCCCGCCTGCTGGCCGAAGCGCATGAGCTGCAAACTCCGCTCACCCGCAAGATCGCGGGGTTCAGCAAGATCGTCCTCTACGCGATCCTCGTTCTGGCCGCGGCCACCTTTGGCATCGGCGTGCTGCGGGGCCAGCCCGCCGATGAGACGTTCTATGCCGCCATTGCCCTGGCGGTCGCGATGATCCCCGAAGGCCTGCCCGCCGCGCTCACCGTCACCCTGGCGATCGGGGTCAGCCGCATGGCGCGGCGCCGCGCCATCATCCGCAAGCTGCCTGCCGTGGAGACGCTGGGCAGCACCACCGTCATCTGCTCGGACAAGACCGGCACCCTGACCCAGAACCAGATGACCGTGACCGAGATTTACGCAGGGGCTGCGTTCTACGCCGTCAGCGGCGCCGGTTATGCGCCCGCGGGGGAGATCAGCCCGGCCGGCGACTCGGTGGCGCTGCGCGAGACGTTGGCCGCGGGGCTGCTGTGCAACGACAGCGCGTTGGCCGAGGGTGAAGGCCGCTGGACGGCGCAGGGTGACCCCACCGAAGCCGCGCTGATCACCGCCGCGCTGAAGGGCGGCCTGACGCTGGCGCAGCGCGAGGCCCCGCGCGTCGACGCGATCCCGTTCGAGTCGCAGCATCAGTACATGGCGACCCTCCATGATCTCGGCGCCGACCGCCGGATGCTCTACGTCAAGGGGTCGATCGAAGCGATCCTGGCGCGCAGCGGGGCCAGCCTTGACCCGGCGGGCCTGCCGGTTAACCTGGACGCCGACGCGGTTCACGCCGCGGCTGACCGGATGGCCGCGGAGGGCCTGCGCGTGCTGGCGTTTGCCCGCCGCGAGGTCTCGCTCGCCCAGGTTGCCCTCGCGCATGAAGACCTGTGCTGCGATTTGACCTTCCTGGGCCTGCAAGGGATGATTGATCCGCCGCGGCAGGAGGCGATCCAGGCCGTTGCGGCCGCACAGACGGCGGGCATCCGCGTCAAGATGATCACCGGCGATCACGCGTTGACCGCCGGTGCCATTGCCCAGCAAATCGGCCTCAAAGATGCGGCAGCGAGGGTGCTTACCGGCAAGGAGCTGGCCGAGCTGTCCGATGAGCAGTTGATCGCCGCGGCCGAGGAGACGGCCGTGTTCGCCCGCGTCAGCCCGGAGCAGAAGCTGCGGCTGGTGGATGCGCTGCAGGCCGGCGGACACGTGGTCGCCATGACCGGTGACGGGGTCAACGACGCGCCCGCGCTCAAGCAGGCGGACATCGGCGTGGCGATGGGCATCACCGGCACCGACGTGTCCAAAGAGGCCGCGGACATGGTGCTGACCGACGACAACTTCGCCACCATCGAGGCCGCGGTCGAGGAAGGGCGCACGGTCTTCGACAATCTGACCAAGATGATCGCCTGGACGCTGCCCACCAATCTGGGCGAAGGGCTGGTGATCCTGGCGGCCATCGTCCTGGGCATCACCCTTCCGATCCTGCCGATCCAAATCCTGTGGATCAACATGATGACCGCTGTGCTGCTGGGCCTGACGCTGGCGATGGAGCAGGGCGAACCGGACATCATGCGCCGGCCTCCGCGCGATCCCCGTGCGCCCATCCTGACGCGGGTGCTCGTCGGGCGCGTCGTGCTGGTGGGCCTGCTGATCCTGGTGGCCGCGTTTGGGCTTTTCGAGCTGGAGCTGGGTCTGGGGGTCGATGTCGCGGTCGCGCGGACTGTGGCGGTCAACGCGGTGATCATCATCGAAATCTTCTACCTGTTCAACGGCCGCTCGCTGACAAAATCGCCGTTCAGTATCGGGTTTTTCTCCAACCGCTGGGTGCTGGCTGGTGCGGCCGCGATGGTCCTGGCGCAGCTCGCCTTCACTTACTTGCCGCCGTTCCATCGCGTTTTCGCCAGCGCGCCGATCGGCCTGGCCGACTGGGGCCGTATCATAGCTTTTAGTGTGGCGGGGTATTTGCTTGTTGAAGCCGAGAAGTGGCTGCGACGGACCAAGAGTAAGGCGGAGGTCAAATGACTCGGCTGGTGCGCATCCTGCTTGCAGTCCTGGGGGTCGGCGCGGCGGCCGCGCTGGTCGGCCCGTTCCTGGTCCCGGTCCCGCCGCTGCGAGACACGGCGCCGACCGAACAGTTGGCGGACCCCGACAGCCGTTTCGCGGTCGTCGGCGCTGACGGCGTGACGCTGCACTACAAGATCGCGGGCAGCGGTGAGCCGACCATGATCCTGCTGCACGGGTTCGGGGCCAGCACCTTCTCCTGGCGCGAGGTCATGGCGCCGTTGGCCGAGCTGGGGACCGTGGTCGCCTACGACCGGCCG
>JAPKMS010000122.1 GCA_026645775.1 Anaerolineae bacterium | reverse complement strand
TACCCCTATTTTCTGCCGATGGGCGGTCTGCGCAAAACTCAGACCGCCCGCCTTGTTAGTCTAAACTCGAGTATGAAGAACAGATGGCTTTTGTTGGTATTGACGACGGCGTTGATCATCGCCACGCTCGGAGCAGTGCCTGCGCCGCAAGCTTTGGCGGCAGGAACCATCAATTATTACCCGGCTTATGTCGCCAAAGACGCGGTCTTCGACACAACCACTACTCCCCCCAGTCTGACTTCAGGGACACCGTTTGCGGCCTACGTGACGATCACCGGAGCTCCGGTCAACGCTACGTGTACCGGTCCCAAGCTTAGGCTTATGGATGCAGCGACGTCGGGATCTGCTGATTCAAACTTCCGCACCTGGGCGGGGGCAACCAGCGGGTGGCTTACAGATGCTGGCGCATGGGCATCATTTCCTTCTATCACCACCAATGCGTCCGGGGAGTGGTCTGGTTGGGCGTATGGTGCAGTGCCATCTACGGCCACCAACACCTATCTGGAAGCGCGTATCAGATGCGGGAGTAACAACTATACCACTACTTCGCGACCGCAGATCACGCTGCTGACCATGACAGTAGCAGGCGATGGTGGCTGGCTCGACGAAAGCAACGGCACTGCCCGTGCCGGGCATGCCGTCGTTGTCAAGAACGGCGCAACGATCGTCGGCATGTACGTAGCCGAGGACAACGGCGTCACCGAAGGCTACAGCGCTGCGCCCTACTATAAAGTCGCGGTGCCGGCTGGCAGCGGTTATACCGTCGAGACATGGGATCTCTCAACCCCAGGGACAGCAGTAGGCAAGGTCAATACGATGGGCGCCGGAAGCTGTCCGAATACGGTCACCGCGGGCGCCGTCACTTCGATGAATGCCTGCACCACTCCCACCGCCATTGCTCTGCGCACCCTGACTGCCGGTGCACCGCTCACGCCGCTCGCGACGGCGCTGCCCGCTCTTGGCCTGGCCGCCCTCGGTGGGCTGGCCCTCTCACGCCGGCGCCGCGCCTGAGCGGAGATGACGACACTCGACATCGCCGGCTGGCGGATTCGCCTGCGCTGTACGCCTGGGGCGTTGGCACAGGCGACCGCCGACCGTTATGCGGAGTTTGCGGTCGCCGACGCTGAGACGCCCGATCTGACGGTGGATGTGAGCGGCGAACCCGGCGCCGGAGCCGACCGTTCGCACGCCATTCCGGCCAGCGTGCTCGAAACCCCTCTGCGCACAGTGGGGGTCACGTATCGACTTGACGCGGCGGAAATCTGTGGTAAAATTGTACCCACTCAACGTCAAGCTTCGTTGCAGTTTAACAGTGCAGATGTCCAGGGTGAACTGGAATACTTTTTGCGCACTGCTTGCGCACTGCTTGCCTATCAAGAGGGCGGGCTGTTGGTGCACGGCGCAGCATTGATGCGAAAAGGGGCGGTTTCCTTGTTTGTCGGCCAAAGCGGCAGCGGCAAATCCACGGTCGTGGCGCTGTCGCCCGCAGCCACCGCCTTAAGCGATGATATGGTGATCGTGCGACCCACTGCTGCCGGTTGGGTCGTGCATGGCACGCCGTTCTGGAATGCGACGACACTGAGGCGGGATGGCCAGACACAAGCTGGCCGCCTCTCGGGCATCTACAAGCTGATCCAGGATCGAGACGTGTATCTGGAACCGTTGAGGGGCGTTGCGGCCGCGGCTGAGCTGGTGGCGAACTGCCCGGTGGTAAACGGCGATCCGGCGGCCCTGGCGGGGCTGCTGGCCCGTTGTCGACAGCTCGCTGAAGATGTACCGGTCCAGCGGCTGCACTTCCGCAAGGATCCGTCTTTCTGGGAGTTGTTGCGGTGAGCACCTCAACGACAAAAACAAATCGAGCACTGCGGCTATCGGACGTGCCGGCGCGTGTGCCCGAAGTGGTGAGCCGGCTGATCGATGGGGAAGCCGTATTGGTGCATCCCCGGCAGGGCAAAATCCGGGTCTTGAACCCGGTCGGCGCCCGCCTTTGGGAGTTGGTCGACGGCTGCAGCACAGTGGAAGCACTGGCCCGGTCGCTGGCCACAGAATATGTTGTGGACCTGGCCCAGGCGCAAGACGATGCGTTAGCTTTCTTCGGTGATTTGGTGCGCCGCGGCGTGTTGACGTTGGTATCTTAGTGCCATCTGCCGGTCGTTTTAGCTTAGATGTTTGCTTGTTTTCAGCGTATTATCACATCACTTGTACACGGAGGAGTCTCATGGATACCGTACAGCAACTGAACCCGGACCGCAAAGCATACGAAACACCCGCCGTTGTCTATGAAGCCTCGCTTGAGGTCCGTGCCGGCAGCCCCCTGGGGATTCCTGATCCCCTTGATTTGTTCGGCACGCAAAAGAAGTAACACGATTTGACGTATCGCCCTGGCGCCGGCTTGGCCAGGTTTTTGACAGCGACCCTGAAACTGGGGCGATTTGTGTTCGCAGCAACTGTGTGTACAGCCGCTTTGGGCTAGCCTAAAGCGGCTTCTTTTCATTGCAGACCCACCTCAGATGTGCTATACTGGGCGCATCGCTTGCCGGTTTTGCCTGATGATTGCCAGGACGGTTTTTCTTGCTGGCGGCCCCCCTGGCAGAAATAAACCAGCTTTGATTCCTCCTTCCATTTCACCAGCATCAGTGAGGCGTCTCCATGGCTACGTGGTTCCCATCTCGCACCCAAATCGCATTTGTCAGCGCGGCGCTGCTCCTGCTCTGCGGACTCGCCCTGCCGGCGCTGGCCGCACCTGCCGCGCTGGGCTGGGTCGGCAATCTATGGCCCGCCAGCGGCTCCACCAGCACAATCACCGCGGGCGCCGGCCTGGATGTCTACGTGCAGGTCTCGAAAGACGGCGTCACCAACAACCCGGGCCAGGGGGCTGACATCTCCTGCACCCTGCACTGGGGCAAAGTGGACAGCTTCGGCGGCGGCTGGAGCAACGTGACGGACACGCCGATGACCTACAACACCGATGTCGGCAATAACGACGAGTACAAGGCCACCCTGACTCCCGGGCAGGGCCTGTATGAGTTCACCGCTTTCTGCACCGATCTGACCGACAGCGGCGTGACCTGGAGCGACAACCCCAGCGGCAACGGCAGGCTGGAGGTGCAGGCTGCGGCCGTGCTGCCGTGCAGCAGCGCCGCGGTGGGAAACTCGAAAATCATCGCCGCCGGCATGTTCCATGACACCTTCTCGGCCGAATACCGCTCGCCCGGCGGGCCGGTGAAAAATGATCAGGTCACGGTCATGCTGCGCTTTCGCACCTGCGCCAATGACCTCAGCGGCGCCAGCATCCGCGTGTGGAACGACCGCACCGACAAGCAGACCATCACCGCGCTGACCTGGGAACGCGATGCTTTCGATCCCGTGGCGGGAAACGTCAGCTTCTGGAAGATCGACCTGGAGATCCCATCCAAGGCCACGATCCTGTACTACGTCTTCAGAGCCGAGGATGACCTCCCCAATAACAGCACCCGGCGCTTCTACCGCGACGACGATCCCAAGTTCTACGGCGGCGGCGCCGGCGTATTTGAGAGCAACCGAGACACGGCCTACGCGAACTCCTTTCAGATCACGGTGTACGATGCCGGTTATACCGTGCCCGAGTGGATCCAGCGCGGCGTGGTGTACCAGGTGTTCCCCGATCGCTTCCGCGATGGCAACTCGGCCAACAATCCCAAGGCCGGCCGCTTCTTCTACAACGAGCCGGGCGGCACGATCGTGCGCTCGAACACCGCGGACTGGAACAGCACGATCTGCGATCCCCGCAGCACCTATGCGCCCTCGTGCGCCGGCAAGTACAGCGACAACTTCTACGGTGGCGATCTGCCGGGCCTGACGCAAAAGATCAACGACGGCTACTTCAGCAACCTGGGGATCACGGTGATCTACCTGAACCCGATCTTCTACTCGCCCTCCAATCACAAGTATGACACCGCCGACTACACCAAGATCGACACGGACTTCGGCGGCAAGACGGCGTGGCAGAATCTGGCGGCCGCGGCCAGCAGCAAAAACATCCACATCGTGTTGGACGGCGTTTTCAACCACACCTCGTCGGACAGCCCGTACTTTGACCTGTTCAAGCGCTTCAACTACGCCGACATCCTGACCAGCCGAACCGGGCCGGGCACCGACGACAACATCGGCGCTTGTGAGAGCCCCAACTCGGTCCGCCGGCCGTGGTACTTCATCCCGGCTACCAGCACGCCCGGCAGCGGCGCCACCGATCGGTGCGACCCCACCGATACCGACGACACGGGCGGCGCTTGGGATCAGACCTACGAAGCGTGGTTCGGCTACGGCTCGCTGCCCAAGCTGAATGCCGCGAACACGGGGGTGCGCGACCTCTTCTACGCCAACGGCACGACCTCCATCGGGCCTTACTGGGTGCAGCAAGGTGCGGATGGCTGGCGGCTGGACGTGGCCGGCGATGTCGATCCGGGCCTGACCAACGACCCGGCCAATAATTTCTGGGAAGAGTTCGGCGCCGCGATCCGCGCCGGTGATGTGCAGACGCGCACCGTGCCGATCCTGATCGGCGAGGAATGGGGCGACGCATCGGCGTGGCTGCTGGGCAGCGAGTGGGACAGCGCCATGAACTACCGCTTCCGCTCGACGGTGTTGAGCTGGCTCTTTGCGGGGTGCTCGGGCGATGGCTGCACCAACGGCGCCGTGTTCGAGGATAACGACAGCAACGCCTCCAGCGCCAGCGGTGCGATCTCGGCAATCACCCCGTCGCAGCTCGACGCCCGGCTGCGGTCGATCCAGGAGGATTACCCGCCGCAGGCCTGGAAGGCAATGATGAACCTGGCCGGCTCGCACGACACCAACCGCATCCGATTCCTATTGAAGAAGATCAACAACGACGACGATGCGGCGGCGCGGCAAGCCATGAAGGAACTGTGGCTGCTGGCGTTCACCTACGCCGGCGCGCCGACGCTGTATTACGGCGATGAGGTGGGGCTGACCCAAGATGGCGCCTGGGCCAACGGCAAATGGGAGGACGATCCCTACAACCGGGCGCCGTTCCCCTGGGATGATACGGCCGGCGCCTACACGGCTGACGCCGACTTGCAGGCGTTCGTGCGCAAGCTGTCCAGCATCCGCCAGGGCATCCGGGCGCTGCAAGATGGCGATGTCATCCACGGCAAGGCGATCAACGACGCCGAGAAGACCTACGGGTTCCTGCGCTGGTGGAACTACAACACGGTGCCGGTGGTGCTGAACCGCGACACGGTGACGCACACCGTCACGTTTGGGGACATGGAGCAGGACCCGTTCTACCTGTACGGCAACCAGCCGTTCGTGGATCTCATCAGCGGCCGCACGTTTACGGTGACCCAGGACAGCAACACCGGGGTCGCCTCGTTGAGCGTGGAAGTGGGGCCCCGCACGGGCGCAGTGCTGGTCGAACCGTTGGCCGTTGACACCCCCAAGCCGCCCACCTTGCTGATCGGCTTGGACGAGCTGGACGACGTGGCAGGCCTGGATGTGGGTCTGCGCTGGAACCCGATCTACGGGGACACGAACAACGGCACGGAGCTGCCGTTGTTCCACGAAGTGTGGCGCTCATCCACCGCGCCCTACTTCCTGCCGGGCGACGCCGAGGCCGAGCTGCTGGACGGCGCGGCGGCACCGGCGCCTTTCGGCGCGGACGGCGGCCGGATCACCTACATAGACGGGAGCGCGGCCGGGAAACCGGAAGCGCCGTACTACTACCTCGTGCGCGCCGTGACCGGGGCCGGCGGCCATTCGGACTCCAACCGCAAGGGCAAGTTCGAGTTCGCGCTGACGCCCGGAACGGAATAGCTGCACCTGTTCAGTTAAGTCACACTTACGTATTATTGACACCGGAACAATTGAGCGTATAATAAACGCGGACTCGGACTTGACCGGTTTGGGCTCCACCGCCAGTATCCGATCCGACCTGAGAGGAGAGAGGTCCATGAAGCGCATTCTTTCCACGGCACTTGCCATTTCTTTACTGCTGGGCCTGGGCGCGTTGGCCATCATCGCCAGTCCCAACGGCGCGGGCAGCTTGCTGACCGCATCCAAGCCCGCGGCGGTGGCGCTGGCCGCGTCGAATTTCCAGGGGGCGGCGGCGCCGCAGGCTGCACAGAATGCTAACGTAATCGCTATGCCGCTGAACGCGACAAATCAGTTCACTAGCGCTGGCCTGACCTATGATCAGGCAGGCTTGGCCGCTCTGGTGGGGCCGGGCGTCCAGCAGGTGTTGAAGTGGAATGCCCCTACACAG
>JAPKMS010000121.1 GCA_026645775.1 Anaerolineae bacterium | reverse complement strand
ATACCCCTATTTTCTGCCGATGGGCGGTCTGCGCAAAACTCAGACCGCCCGCCTTGTTAGTCTAAACTCGAGTGAATATTTGCGACGAAGATCGCACTGCCCAAGTGCACCTCGCGCTGGAGCTCCGTCCCCCCCTGGTGCTCCAATTCATGCAGGATCGCTGCCATGTCATCGGGAAGAAAGGCGCGAGCGTCGTCTGCCAGGCCCAATCTCTCAAGTGCTGTCGTAACGGCCGGATTGTGGAACGTGATGCACCCCGACGCGTCGACCTCCAGGACGGGATTGGGGTTCAACTGCGGGAAAGAGGAGAGGCGCTGGATGCGCTCATCCGCGGCCTGGCGGTCGGTGATGTCCTGGCTGAACGTGGCAAGACTTGTAACGTTGCCCGCCGCGTCTAAGACTGGATTGACGTGGGTGTCGTAGGACCGGCCATCCCTCTCGTCTACAAATTGCAGGGGTTGGCGGGTCTGCAGGATGCGGTGCAGGTACCCCATTCGTCTCGCCCCCACGTCCGGCGCAAAGTAGCTGAACAGGGAGGAGCCGACCAGCCGCTCGAGCGGGGTGACCAGGCGTTGAGCGGCCGTCTCATTGGCGGCCAGGATGTTGCCCTCTCTGTCCAACAACAGCGCAGATTCGGGCAGTGCGTTCATCAGCGCACGAGCCGTCGCCGCGCTCGTGCGCTGATCCTGTTCCGCGACGCGCCACCCGGTGATATCCTGAATCGCGACCGCACTGCCAATCACGCGACCCTCTCCGTCGCGGACGGGCACGGCGCTGTTAAGAATGAAGCCGCGACTGCCGTCGAAGCGCTCGATCTCCAGCACCTGCCCATGCACCGCTATGCCCCGCTCCGTGGCCTGCGCAGAGGCCCACTCATGCGGTTCGACCGGCTTGCCCGAATCAGCCCACCACGCCCTGTACCGCACGTAATCGCCCACGCCGCGCGTGGCCGGACGTGGTCCCCATATTTGCTCATCCATGCCGTTTGTCATCACGATGCCCCCCTGGGCATCCGTGATAACCACGCCGACGGGCAATGCCTGGAACACGGCCTCCAGGTGGCGCTTCTCGCTTTCCGCCAGATTGCGGGCCAACCGCAGCGCCTGCTCGATCCGGCTGCGCTCATCGATCTCCGCCTGAAGCACCCGATTGGCCTCTTCCAACTGGGTGGTGCGTTCGTCCACCCGGCTCTTTAACTCCTCACGCATCTTGCGCTGCACAGCTTCGGCACGTCTGGCCGCGTCCACTGCCCGGTTCATCAGGAAAAATGAAACCAGCAGCACCGATACTGCGAGGAAGAGGTGCGGCCAGTCGAACCGGCCGAAGCCGCCAAAATAGCGATCAAGAAGCAGATCCAGTGTGATGAAGGCTGCGGCCAGGAGGACCGGGAGACCCGAATTTCGGAATATGGTTTTCTTCACGACACGAATCCTCCCAGGGGACTATGGGGGGGATACCAGGCCAGTGCGGATGGCAAAGAGCGCGGCCTGGGTGCGGCTGGGCACGCCCAGCTTGTCCAGAATGTGGCTGACGTGTGTCTTGACGGTCTGTTCGGCGATGTGCAGATCCTGGGAGATTTCCTTGTTGGATTTGCCCAGCGCCAGCAATCGCAGCACTTCCGTCTCGCGGCCGGTGAGCGGATCCTCGCTCTTCTCCGGTGTGCGCACCTCCCGCAGCAGGCGTGCCGCGGCCTGGGGCGATAGCTGCACCTGGCCGGCTGCCGCGGCCTTGATGGCGCGGCGCAGCTCATGCGCTTCCGTGTCCTTGAGCAGATAACCGATCGCACCCGCGCGCATCGCGTCGAGGACCGCCGCATCTTCCAGGACACTGGTCAACGCCACAACTTCGGTGTCTGGCAGCTCACGGCGGATGGCCGCGATCGCGCTGACGCCATCCATGACGGGCATCAAAAGGTCCATCAAGATGACATCCGGCCGGAGCTGGCGTGCAAGTCGCACCGCCACGGCGCCGTCAGGCGCCTCACCCACAATTTCAAGCTCCGGGTCCGAACCTAAAAACATGCGCAGTCCCTGGCGTACGACACCGTGATCATCTGCGACTAAGACCCGAATCGACATAGGCTTCTCCTGATACTTTTGTGCGAGGGCCCTCTAAACCCTAAGTGTGAGAGCACTCTAACGCTTCGGCCCGATGTGCAAAACGGCATGACGGCCTATACTACTTGCAACAAGCCTGCGCATACCCGCCGGTCTGTTTGTTTTGCTTTTTGCAGCAAAGCTGATTGTACCACAACCACCACAAAAATCCACGCCCCTGGTGCGGGCGGCGATCGGGGCAGCGGTGATTCGACTCTTGCTTGTTGATGACCAACCGTCTGTGCGGAGAGGCTTGCAGATGCTGCTGGCCGGTGAGCCGGATCTGTGCGTCCTGGGAGAGGCAGCAGACGGTGTGACCGCGCTCGATCTGGCAGCCCGGCTGCAACCGGATATCGTGCTCCTGGATGTTGACATGCCGCGTCTGGATGGGATTGCGACGGCGCGAAGCCTGCGGTGGCTTTGCCCACAGACAGGCATCATCCTACTAAGCATCCACGACGATGCACGCACCCAGGAGAATGCGGCCGAGGCGGGCGCGGCCGCATTTGTCGCCAAGTCCATGCCAGCAACGACCCTGCTGACAGCAATTCGCCAGGTTGCTCTTCAGCCCGGACGCAAGTTGACCCCGCCCACTCTATTTCTTAATGCCTCGGAGGTGAAATGAGGAGCACTACACAAAGTTCTGGAGTTCTACTTGGAGTTACCCTCTCAGAAAAGGAGAAGTGCCATGGCTAACCGTAAATTCTTAAATCTTGTGGTCCTGATGTCCATGCTCACTTCGCTCCTCCTGATGGGTGGAGCGAATCCGGTGAGCGCGCGGGACAGCGATACCGCACAAGCCGCGCGCACGAGCACCGTCTCGGCCTTGCCTTCCGGCCCCACGGACGAGACCAAGGTGCCGCACTACTTCGGCCCATACCCGAACTGGGCCAACAGCCCGCTGACGTCGCCGGACGTCGCCGTCGAGATCATCGGCAACGGCACGGGCGCGACGGCCACTGCCACGGTCGGGGTGAACGGCGCCATCATCGGCTTCACGATTCTCACCCCGGGATCCGGGTACACGTCAGCAACAGTCAACATCACAGGCGGTGGCACAGGGGCCACTGCTAGTGCCGTGGTTAATCCCTCCGGGGCAGTTGTCGCCGTCAACGTCGGCGCGGCGGGCGCGGGTTATACTGCACCCGTCGTGGCGATCACCGGCGGCGGCGCGACGACCGCTGCCACGGCGACTGCGTACGGCGGCGTCGATGCGGTCACGCTTGATTCCCCCGGTGGCGGGTACCATATGCCTACAGTCGACTTCGACGCGCCTGATGGGCCGAACGGCGCCCAGGCCAGAGGCCACGCCGTATGCGTGGAGGCCAACTGTGCCCCTGTAACCGATGGGGCTACGGTGACAATCACCGGCATTGTGGTGGATAACCCGGGCTCCGGGTATTCGCAGGCCCCCAAGGTGGTCATCCGAGACGGCACCATCGCTGACCCGGTCCGCCTGAACCCTGGGACCGGGGCCACGGCCACAGCGACGTTGGCCATCTCGGCAGTCTCCATTGACACCTTCGGGTCCGGCTACACATCAGCCCCAACGGTGACCATCACCGACGCGACCGGCACCGGTTCCGGCGCCACCGCCACGGCCCTTACCGACTATGGGGCAATTACCGCGATCAACTTGACTGCTGCCGGGTCGGGCTATTTGACCTTAGGTGGCATCAAGAAGTTTACCGACCCGCTGCCTGGCCTGTGCCTCCCTCCGGCGTGTCCGACGACCGGCAAATACATCCCCGTCGGCGTGCCGGAAGTCAAGACCTACAACGGCGTCGCGGCCGACGAGTACGTGATCGGCCTGGTGCAGTACCGGACGTCGTTCTCGTCCAGTCTGCCGCCGACCCTCGTCCGCGGCTACATTCAACTGGAGACTCCGGCGAACGCGGCCATCAGCCAGCACTTCCCGGTGACCAACGAGCTGATGGACGGGACCAAAGTCCCGGTCATGAAGAGTGACGGCGTCACCCCGTGGCTGGCCGTCACGCCGCCCCAGTGGCTCGGGCCGACCATCGTCTCGACCAAGGACCGGCCGGTCCGGATCGTGTTCTACAACCTCCTGCCTATTGGCGAGAAGGGCGATCTGTTCCTGCCCACGGA
Organism: Anaerolineae bacterium; assembly: GCA_026645775.1. Classification (GTDB taxonomy): domain Bacteria; phylum Chloroflexota; class Anaerolineae; order CG2-30-64-16; family CG2-30-64-16; genus MO66. Next base: position 2,457 of record JAPKMS010000121.1, on the reverse strand, counting down.
CTCCAGCCTGATGGGCTCGGGCGAGGGCCAGGCGGGCCCGGCCCCTGCTGATGGCGGCTCGGTCATGGACGCGGTCCGCAACCCGGAGTGTAGCCAGTACCCGAAGCCGGACTCTTGCTTCGCGGACAACCGGGCAACCCTGCATCTGCACGGCGGCACCTCCCCGTGGATCAGCGACGGCACGCCGCACCAGTGGATCACCCCGGCTAACGAGACCACCCCGTGGCCGGAAGGCGTCAGCGTCGAGAGCGTCCCGGACATGAACGTCTGCACGGGTGATCGGGACGGCTGCATGACGTTCTACTACACCAACCAGCAGAGTGCCCGCCTGATGTTCTATCACGATCACGCCTGGGGCATCACCCGCCTGAACGTGTACGCGGGCGAGGCTGCCGGCTACCTGATCACCGATGACACAGAAAAGAACCTCATCACCAACGGGACGATCCCCGGCGCGGCTGACACTATCCCGCTCATCGTCCAGGACCGCACCTTCGTCCCGGACGTAACGCAGCTCGCCCAGCAGGACCCGACCTGGAACACCGCTCGGTGGGGCGGTTACGGCAATTTCTGGTACCACCACGTCTACATGCCGGCGCAGAACCCCGGCGACCCGGGCGGCATGAGCGCCTACGGGCGCTGGATGTACGGCCCGTGGTTCTGGCCGCCCGCGACGCCGCCGTACGGACCGATCCCTAACCCGTACTACAACATGGACCCGAACGCGGCGCCACCCTTCAGCCAACCGCTGGCAACGCCCTGCAGCCTGGACGACCCGGCCACCTGGCAGTACGAGACCGATCCGTTCTGCGAGCCGCAGTACATCCCCGGCACGCCGAACATCTCGGTCGGCATGGAGCAGTTCAACGACACGCCGGTCGTCAACGGGACAGCCTACCCGACGATCACACTGGAACCGAAGGCGTACCGCTTCCGCTTCCTGAATGCGGCCAACGACCGCTTCTTCAATTTCCAGTGGTATGTCGGCGAGGACGCCACCAAGAGCACCGACACGAACGAGTTAGGCCAGATCATCGGGCCAACTGAGGTCGCGCTGAACCCCGCCGAAGTTTTGGCGGCTCAGACCGACCCGGTCGTCTTCCCGACACCGGTCGATGCCAACAACAACGCCGCCGGTCCTGACTGGATCCAAATCGCCTCTGAGGGCGGCTTCCTGCCGGCCCCGGTCGTCGTGGACGGCCAACAGCCGACCACCTGGATCACCGACCCGACCCGTTTCGACGTCGGGAACGTGGACCTGCACTCCCTGCTGCTGGCGCCTGCTGAGCGTGCTGATGTGATCGTCGACTTCTCGGCGTTCGCCGGCAAGACGCTGATCCTCTACAACGACGCGCCTGCAGCCTTCCCGGCCCGCGTGCCGAGCTACGACTACTACACCGGGTACCCCGACATGTGGCCAAACGGTCCGTCGGCGATCCTGCCCGGCTACGGGCCGAACACCCGCACGATCATGCAGGTCAAGATCGCGGCCAGCACCCCGGCCTCCGCGTTCAACCTGACCGCGTTGAAAAACGCCTTCACCCACAAGGCCAACGGGACAGGCGTGTTTGAGTCTGGCCAGCACCCGATCATCGTCGGGCAGGCAGCTTACAACTCGGCGTACGGCACAAGCTTCGCCGCCAGCAGTTGGTGCAACGCTCCCGGCAGCACCCTCACCCGTTGCGATGGGTACGCCCGCATCTCGGATCAAGGCGGCGATCTGTTCGGGTTCAACACCCTGAAGGCGCCGAACGCCAAGATGCAGATCAAGCTCGAACCCAAGGCCATCCACGACGAAATGAACTCGGCGGCCTTCGATGAGTTCGGGCGGATGACGGCGAACCTCGGTCTCGAAGCCGTCCCGGCCACGCCGGCCCTGCAGAACGTCATCCTGTATCCGTACGTCAACCCGTCGACAGAGCTGATCGACGCCACCAACCTGCCCAAGCTCGACCAGTTTGGTCTCGAAAATGGTGTCAAGATCACGCCTATCTCGAGCGGGGCCGACGGCTCCCAGATCTGGAAGATCACGCATAACGGCGTGGACACACACCCGATCCACTTCCACCTGTACGATGTGCAGGTGCTCAACCGGGTTACTTGGGACAATATCATCATTCCGCCCGATCCCACCGAGCTTGGCTGGAAGGACACCGTCCGGATCAGCCCACTCGAGGACACGATCGTGGCCCTGCGGCCGATCATCCCGTGGATGCCGTTCGAACTGCCGAACGCGATCCGGCCGCTCAACCCGATGCAGCCGGCGGGCTCGTCGGTCGGGTTCAACAACGTCGACGCAGCCGGCAACCCAACGGCCGCCATCAGCAACCAACTCGTCAACTTCGGCTGGGAGTACGTCTACCACTGCCACATCCTGAGCCACGAAGAAATGGACATGATGCGGCCGGTATCGGTGGCGATGCCGCCCAAGAAGGCGACCCTCGTCTCTTGGTCGCT
>JAPKMS010000120.1 GCA_026645775.1 Anaerolineae bacterium | reverse complement strand
TGCTGCACATCGCCGGTGAGCCCCGCGACGCCTGCGCGTGTGCCGCCTGAGATGATGGTGCCGGTGAACCCGGCAAAGGCGTTCACCAACAGCGTCCGGTAGCTTTGCAGGAGAGCTTCTTCGCTGGCATCGCAGCCGCCTGCCACCAGGGCAACCGGCCCGCGGATCGGCGCGCCGCCCGGTGAAGCCAGGGCAGCAAGCTGTTGGCGCGCGCTGGCGACGTTGAAGCGGGACGCGCGGACGAGCAGCAGGAACCGATGGGCCCAAGTCAGGCCCGGCAGCTTGCCGCCCACCACCGCCAGGCGCTCCAGCGATTGCAGAGACGTGGCCACCATCCAGTCATCTGTGGTGAGCTGGACCGCCTTGATGTAGGCGCGTAGGCTGTCGTGGGGTCTGCCCAGCAGCAAGCAGAATTTGCCGATATTGTAAAACGCCCAGGGCAGATCGACGCCCACCTCGGCCCGTTCGCGACACCGTTCGATGGCGTCTTCGATGACGGGGCGGAGCATGGTCGCCAGGTGTACGTCGTGTTGATGGGCGATCTCATGTTCGAGGTATTGTCCCAGCGCGTAAGGGTCTTTGGGGTTGGCCTCAAAGGCCTGTCGGTACAGGTCGCGCGCGCGGTCGGGATCGGTTTGCTTCCAGGTGCTCGCCAGCGAGGCCAGGGCATCCGAGTCCCGGTATGCGGGCGCGCTGGCCTGCTCCAGATAGCGCTGTCCCTGCTGATATGGCGGGCTGTCGGGCGCGGCGTTGTGCAGCTTGCAGAGCGCGATCCCCAGATCCCGGAGGACAGGCTGGTATCCGGTATCGACATAACGCGAGAAGAGTGCGATCGCCTTGGGCCAGTCGCCCATCGCGATCGCCAACTTGCCGACGCGGTGTGCCAGCTCGACGTTGTCCGGGTCGCACGCCATCACAAGCTCCAGCAAGGCGATCTCGTTCCGCATCTGTTCCGGGGACATGTAGGTGCCGTAGTTGGTGACGTAGGCCCTGAAGCCGGTTTCGATCGCGGCGAAGTCGGTATCTGCGCGCTCCAACATGGCGGCCAGGCCGGCGAACTCGCGCTGCCACTTGGTCGGGATGGGGAAGGGGCTCTTGTAGACCAGCCGGTGGTTGAAGTCGGCCCACGCATGTTCCAGGATCGTGCGGACCTGGACCTCAGCCTTGAGGCCGAACACCGCCTCCGGGATCTCCTGGCTCACCATCGCGTTGGGGAAGATGCCGGGTTTAAACTGGACGATGTAGTGCACCGAGCGATAGCCGAACTCCGTGGGTTTCAGGCGCTGCGAGACATCGATGCTGTTATCCCAGTCGATGATAAAGTTCTTTTCGATAAAATCGCACATCGCCCGTACTTCATCGGGGGTGTGGGTGATGACGCGGCCGCCGCACAGGTCGGTGAACTGGTGGACCGGGTCCCGATATTTCTCGCGTTTGCGCTGGATTTTTTCTGCGAAGCTGGCAATGGCCTTGGGCCGCGCCTGCACGATCGCTAACGGCGCGTGTTTCTTGGCGGCCTGTTCCAGCAGGCGTCGCAGCGTCTCGGCGTACAGCCCGTAGCGGGGGAAAATCTCCCGGTACTGCTCGATTTGGGATTGCGCCCACTCAAAATCCGGCGCCTGGTAGGCTTGACTCATCTTACACCTTCACTCTTCTCGATCCCTGCTGGCCGTCCCTCGCAGGACTTGCCTTCAAGTCGGTAAATCTCAAGCCCTGCCTCAGCCAGGACGCGGGGCAGCTCGCGCAGGGGGCGTTCGGTTTTTGCGCGTGCCTGGGCGCTGAGCTGTGCCCAGGGCACCAGATCTGGGTTGGTCTTCCGGGCCGTGTCCTTGGCGCCCAGCTTCCAACCGGCGCTCAGGCGCTCGGCGAGGAAGCGGGCGTGTTCTTGTTCTGCCATCCGGTCGAGATCGGACTGGGGAAATTCAAACGTTTCGGCCTCCCAGTCGGTCAAGGGCGCCAGGCCATAACCGGCCGTCTGCAGCGTCAGGCCGATGGCATCTGCCTGGGCCCGGTTGCTCTCTTGCAGCTCCGCCGGCAGATCGTCCCACGGCCGCATCGACGGGTTGGTGGCAGCGGTCTCGCCCTTTTCCGCCTGTTCTTGTTGGTACAGCGCGTGTAACGCGCGGGCCATGACTTCATGCGCACCGCCGATGACCTGTTCCGGCCGGCAACTGCGTTCCAGGAGCGGGAAGGGATGCACGCCGGCGCCATCTTCGTTGGCGCACAACAAGGTGGTGAGGCCGCCGGCGCTGGCTGTACGCATCACGATTGAGACGTCTCGCCCGCGTACGTGTTGCCACAAGGTGAGCGCGGCCGCAAGGGCTTGCGCGTCGCCGTCGAAACAGATGTAGATCGCGGTGACGCTCGGCCGCCCGGCTGCATCCCGTAAGAACTCGGCCTGCTGGAATTCGGGCGAATGGGTGTCCATCGGATAGGGGATCAGTTGGCATGCCTGGGCCAGCTTGCGATAGCGCAGGTTCAGCAGATCGATTTTGCGTTGGGCTTCTCGATCGAGCACGGTGATCGTGAGCCGTTCTCCCTGGGGTCCGGGGCGGTGGCGCCACAGCCACGCCGCGCGCACGGCTAGGTTCTGGCCCAGGCTCCCGAAGCCTACGATCAGCAAATGGGGTGCGCTGTTTCCTGCCGCCCCTGGGGCATCAAAGGGATGCAGCTCGAGCATCATCCTGGCGCCGATGTCGAACGTGTTGAAGAATTCCAACCGGAACCCCCGGTGATTTGCTGCGTCGAAAGCCAGATTGCGCAGGAGCGCGCACAGATCGGGAAGCACGATATGCACGAGACAAGTGAGCGGGGTGCCGCTGCGGCCGACCACCGCAGCGCGTGCTTGGGCGGCGATTTCGGCATTGTCGCCTTCGCGGGCGCAGACTGCGATCAGGTATTTCGCCCGGCTCACCCCCGCCCGCCGCAGCATCTCGGCATCGGTCGCATCGCCCACCAGCACGATGATTCCTTCTGCCCGACAGCGGCGGATCGAGTCGTTGCTGGCGTCTCGTTCGATCACCACCACCCGTTCACCGCGCTCCCGAAACGCGTGGGCCAGCAGAAGGCCGCGCCGGCCCAGCCCGCAGATCACCACATGGTGGCGCACAAAATGGAGTTGGATCGCCTGAAATTGCTCAACAAACAACAGCGCCAGCGCCTGCACCGCAGTGTACGCCGCCACAAGGGGGGCCAGAAAGCGGGCAATCTCCAACGCCAACGGCTTCGGCCCCATCACCGCGCCTGAACTCAATGTGAAGAGTTGGAGGGTGAGATAGAGGTGATCCCAGGGCGAGCTGTGGCTCCTGCCGGCCGCGGCAATCTGAGTGAATCCTACATAGCCCAGCGTCGCGGTGAAGCACCAGAGGCCGGCAATCACCAGCCAACGTAGGGACCTCCAGACGCGCAGGGCTTGTCGGCCCCAGCTTCTTGACATGCCAGTCAGTTTCATCGGAACGCGCATGATACTTCTTTCATCCAATACGAGTGCTCGGCCAGCCGTTCATTTCAGGAAGCCCTTCAGCCAGGCCACCAGGGCTTTCGTGGTCGTCTGAGCGCCGTAGTAGTATTTGGTAGAAGATGAAAACCACTCGCTGTACGGGCACGACTCCGGCACGGCGCCGTAAAGCTTGCCCGATGCCACGGTCAGGCGGCCGATCGGATCGACGATGCGCACCGCGGTGATGTAGCGACGCCGTTCAATGGTGTGTCCGCTGGTGTAGGGGCAGCTTTCCACCAGATAGTCGGTGGTCTTGTCCACGCACACCACGACCGTGGTCTTGGGCGCGTCGACGTTCCACGCGGCCGGCCAAGAGTTGTCCGGGGGCCCCAAGTAGGTCCACGACGCATCATACACTTCGACGCCATAAGGCTTGCTCAGCGAGGCGGCGTTCGCCTTTACGGCCGCGTTGACCTGGGTGCAGATCGCGCTGGCGGCCTGGTCGAGACCGCGCGCCTTGATCGCGGTGATCCATTCGGTGTGTTGTACGCCGCGTCGCGCTTTGGCCGCGTAGGTGCTCTTTGGAAACTGATCGAGGACCCGCTGGAACATGGTTTTCGCCTCGGCCAGGCGATCGGCTCCCAAGCGGGCCTGGCCGCACTGGTACAGCGCCTGCGGCAGGATCGTTGACGCCCGCTGTTTTGCCGCCGTGGCCAACAGCGCATCCAGCAGCGGCGCCTGATCGCAGCCGCCGCCCTTGGCGATAGCTTGCTCGGCGTCCGTGATGGACTTCGTGATCGCGGCCGCGGCGGCCTGGCCGGCCGGCGATTTCGGGGCGGCCGCAGCGGCCTGGGCGTACCGGGGGATCGCCTGGATCTCTTTCTTCTCAGCGAGCAGGGTATCACCCCAGGCCATCAAGGCGGTGGCGGCCAGCTCAGCCGTGCCGGTGATCGCCGTTTGCAGGTACGGGTCATCCAGGATGGCGCGATAGTGGGTGACGGCGCCATCGAAGTCTTCATCCCCCGCCAGGTTCTGGCCCCAGGCCTGTTGGGCGTGTGCCAGGTTCACGGTCGCCGTGTAGCTGCGCAGAGCCGGCAGCAGGGCCGGCTCGAAGATGGCAAGATCCGCGATCGGCGCCGTCAGCGTCACCTGGGTGGCGGGCAGCCAGGCCTGCGCCGAGCGCGTGACGGGCGCCAGCACCAGCACCCAGCCCGAATCGCTCTGCCGCGCCAGCACCGGCAAGCGCCGGCCCGCCTCGAGGGTCTGGGCCGCCTGGGCTTTGGCGTCAGGCGCAACTTTCAGCGCCGTACCGGCCTGCTTGACCGTCGCCCAATCGGCGCCGAAGGTCGTGCTTTCCAGATCCAGGACCTGGGTGTAGGTTTGGACGGCTTCGGACCACCTGCTGGCCTCAGCGGCCCCGTCGCCCAACGCCAGCAGGGCGCCGATGCGGACGGTGCGTGCCGCTCGGACCGCCGGCGCGGCCGTGTTTGTGCTGTAATCTTCAGCGGCCAACGCGTGGCGCAGGCTTCCGGCGGGCTCAGCGGCCGCCTGCGCCACGGCGGCCGCCAGGTGGACGTCCGCCAAGGCGGCCCACGCACCTTGGCGCTCGGCGTCGTCGGGCGTCAGTTCGGCCAGGACTGCGGTCGTGGCGGCTGCCGCATCGCGCTGGCCCTGCGCGCGGGCGCTCTCGCCCCAGCCGCGATAGACGGCCAGCAGGCCGGTCAGCGCATCGGCTGCCGCGGGGCTTTTGGCGGCCAGCGCCTGCGCCAATCCGTTCGCCAGGGGCACGCCATCGAGGCCAGCCGGCGTCAATTTCACCGCGGCGGCGGGCGCCCAGGCGATCTTGAGCGTATCGTCGTGCTTCCAGTTGAGGTCATGGAACGCAGCCGGCGCATCGACATCTGCCAGCCCGCTCACACCTTTGTCGAGGCTGAGCGCGTACCATTGGGAATCGGGACTGACCCCCACGACGGCGCAGGGCAGGGTGACGGTCTGCTGATCTGTCTCGGCCAGCTTCGGGTATTGCTCGCCCGGCCCCGTGCGGATCAAGCCCAGCCAGCCGTCATCTTTGGCCTGGGTCACGCCGTAGGGATAGGGCCAGGGTGCCCGATGCGCCGCTGACGCCAGCGGCAACGGCGCGAGCCGGTCATGCGTGAGCTGCAACAGCTTGCGGAAGGTCTGCTCTGCCTGGGCGAATTGTTTGCTCTGGGTGAGGGCGGCCCCCCATTCCAGGTACGCGGCCTCGCGCGGCGCCACCAGATCAGGTGCAAACGCATCGTCGCGGGCTGCCAGGTTGTCGTAGCGCCCGATCGCGGCCGACCAGTCACTTGCCTGGCGCAATGCCTGGCCCCAGGCCAACGCGACGCCCAGGATCTGCGGATCGATCTGTGCGGCGTGATCGGGCTGATCGGCCCGCAATGCCTGCAACAGATCGCTGGCGGCGCTGAAGTCGGCATCGGCCTGGAGCTTTGCGGCCCATGCCAGGGTGGTCGCAATGAGCTGTTCGGTGGCTTGCTCGGCCGCCTCGGGGTAGTCGGCGCCCAACCGTTGGTAAACGGCCCGCGCTTCGCTGAAGCGTTCGGCGCCGTGCAGTTCAGCGCCCCACGCCAGATAATGATCGATGATTTTTGCGCGCGTTTGTGGTGTAAGGGGGCTTGCGGGGTAGCGGGACAGCAAGGATTCATACCCGCGGGCGCTGTCGGCGTGGCTTGCAGTCAGCGCGAGCTGGTCGGCTTCCTGGAAGGCCAGGCACTCGAATCGGAAACGGACCGCATCGTCGATGAAGGTGCCCGCCAGGGATGGCAGATTGACGACTTTGTTGAGATTCGGCAAGGCGGCTGCACAATCCCCGGCCTGGTAAGCCGCAACAGCTTTTCCGTAGGTCGTTTTGGCCTGGTTGCGCCAGATGAGCAGGGCGGCGCTCACCAGGACCAACACGGCCAAGGCGCCTAGGACAACCCATTTCGGGTTAAACTTGGATGGTTTTGGTTGCGCAGGATCTCCCTCGATGCTGGACATAGGGCTGGCTCCTTCCGTCCGGTTTCATCTGATAATTAAGGTGCGCTGATTTAGACGCAACTAAGCCGTCCGAGAAACTGCGGCCGCGGAAAGACACGGGTCCGCAAACCTGGCTTACGCTGACCGTATGGCTGGTTGCCAATGGACGCATCGGCTCATGAAAGCGCAAGTCGATGGCTGAGATTGCCTATGTCTGCGACGATGCAGTGCGTGTCGTTTTGTCAGGCCGGATCGGGCGCTCATCGGCGTGCGGCATGGGGCCCGGCCGGCGAAGTGAATGGCGGAGCATCTGGGATGATAAGGAGTCAAGGGCCAGTCAGGTTGTGAAGCCTCTGGCCCTATGCTATAGTAGAAGACGCCCGGGACGGGCGCAAGGCTTGCCCCCATCCTGCTATAAGCTGTGACGGAACCCTGGTGTGACGTTTGAGACGATCAGACCGCCTTGAAGAGGTCAGCGACCTGGCGAATCACGGTCAAAACCGCCATGCCAATCTTGACATACTCGGAAGCGCCGGCCTGCAAATGCGCCGACTTGCCGGCGGCAATGCCGGTTTGGAGTTTTTGGCCCTCTTGCGCCTGGGTGTAAGCCCAGGCCGCCGTCGCGCCAAGTGCAGCGCCAACCACACCGCCGATGAGGATCGTTACGTTACGGGATGACACCTTTACACCTCTCTGTTAGCTGGGTAGAATCGTGCAACGGCTTGCGTCCAGCGCCGCACCTTTGCCGTGGTGGCACTGGCTGCAATGAAGGGCGCCCCGGCGCGTTGACTGACGGTCTCGCTGATCTCAGCCGCCTTACGGAAATAGCCTTGGACCACCGGCGCCGAGGCTTCCAGCTTGTGGATGAGCCACAACATGCCTTTCACCGAGAAGAAGAAGAGCGCTGCCGGCACAAGGCCCATGATCAATGCTTCCAGGGCCAGGAGAACGACCGCCAAATCGCGCCAGTTTGTCAGGGTCATAGGGAGCCTCCGGGGCAAGCTCATCAGGTGCCTTCTCAATCGTCCGGGGCGACGTGCCTGGCACTTCCGCAGAGCGCCAGGCATGTGATGGCAAGCCCCTACAAATTGAAAAGATACCTCAGCGGACTTTGTGAAAGCATATTAGCAGAGAAGCTAAGGATAGGCAAATTATTTTTTGTGTGGAGCGTAATCGGTGTGACGACAAAGCGCAACGCGAGCGTGTGGCCCTTGCTTGGATTGGCAGTGGCGCTGCTGGTTTTGGCGCGTTCGGGCCGCCCGTGGGTCGAGTTTGATCCGCCGCAGCAGGTGGTCACGCTCAATCCGAAACTGGGCGTTCACACCCGGCTCACGGACGAAGTCGAGCCGATCAAAGTTCAGCGCACTTTCCGGATGGTGCGCGAGATGGGCGCGCCGTGGGCGGTGGAATACTTCTTGTGGGCCGCGCACGAGCCGTCGCCGGGTGTCTACGATTGGAGCCACGCCGACCTGGTTGTGGATCACGCCGTCAACCAGGGGATCACGCTCATCGCCCGGCTGGGCTACGTCCCTGAATGGGCCCGACCCGCCCAGGCCACACATCTGTACCTGGATGAGGCCGGTTATGACGCGTTCGCCCGCTTCGTGGCCGCGTTTGTCGGGCACTTCCGGGGTCGCGTCAAGTACATCGTGGTGTGGAACGAGCCGAACCTGAGCCAGGAATGGGGCTACCGGACGCCCGATCCCGCGGGCTACACCGAGCTGCTGCGCCGGGCCTATCAGGCGGCCAAGACCGCCAACCCGGACGTGCGGGTGCTGGGCGGGGCGCTGGCGCCGACCCTGGCGCCGGCGGGCAGCGAGTGGGCCTTCAACGACCTGGATTATCTGCAGGGCATGTACGACGCGGGGGCCGCGCCCTATTTTGATTTGTTGGCCGCCCACAGCTACGGGTGGATCTTCGACCCGGATGAGCCACCCAGCGCTGATGCGGTCAACTACCGCCGGGTTGAGCTGCTCCGCGATGTGATGGTGCGCAACGGCGACGGCGCCAAGCACATCATCATCACCGAGGCTGGCTGGAATGACCACCCGCGGTGGACGAAAGCGGTGCGGCCGGCGCAACGCGCCGCCTACACCGTGCGGGCCTACGAACGGGCCCTGAGCCAGTGGCCGTGGGTGGATGCCGTGTGCATGTGGGCGTTCCGCTATCCGCGGCCGGCCGGCACCTACCAGGATTACTATACGTTTGTGAATGAAGATTTCGAGCCCAAGCCGCTCTATCTGACCGTGCAGGCGTATGCGACCGGCACGCTGGCAGGCGTCGATGCGCGCTGATCTCGCTCAGCTTTCCCCCCGCCGCCGGCGCGCATGGCTGATCGGGTCGGCCGTGGGGGCGGCGCTCTTGGTCGCGGCGCTGTTGTTGTTGCGCTTCGAGATTCGCGGCCGCGATGCCACCTGGGCGCACATCCAGCAGACCGGCGTCTGGCGCGTCGGCATGGATCCCAGCTTCCCGCCCTTCGAAAACCTGGACGCCGCGACGGGCCGCCCGGTCGGCTTCGACGTGGATCTCGCGCAGGCTATTGCTGACTCTTGGGGCGTGCGGGTTGAGATCGTCAGCATCGGGTTCGATCAGTTGGTCGACGCCGTCGATGCCAAGCGGATCGACAGCGCGCTCTCCGCGCTGCCGGTTTTCGAGGAGCGGGCCAGGGACGTGTCGTTCTCCCGGCCGTATTTTGATGCCGGCCTTGTGCTGGCCGCGCCCCGGTCGGCCGGGATCAGCGGGCCGGACGACCTGGCAGGGCGGCGGGTAGCCGCCGAGTGGGGCAGCCGCGGTGATGCCGAGGCGCGGGCGCTCAAGCGGCGCCTCGCCGGCGGCGTGACGCTGGTATTGCGCGACAGCATCCCCGCTGCATTGGACGCCGTGCTTGCCGGCGACGCCGATGCCGCGTTGGTCGATGCGGTCGACCTGGCGCTCTACGACCGTGGGCAGGGACGGCTGGTGGCGGTGGGCCAGCCGGTGCAAAGCGATCCCTATGTGATCATCGTGCCGGTGGATGCGCCGCGGCTCCTGGCGGCGCTCGATGAGACGTTGGCGGCGCTCGATGCGGACGGGGTGCTGGGGCGGCTCCGCACGCAATGGTTGGAAGAAAACAGGACGGAGTAAAGATCATCGTGCTTCATTTCGACATTTTTACCTTGTTCCCCGGCATGCTCACCGGGGTGTTCGGTGACAGCATCTTGAAACGCGCCCGGGAAGCCGGCATCCTCTCGGTGGCGCTTCACAACATCCGCGATTACGCCGAGGGCCGGCATCGCGTGACCGATGACACGCCCTA
>JAPKMS010000119.1 GCA_026645775.1 Anaerolineae bacterium | reverse complement strand
GATTCCAACGGCGCCGATGGCTGGACTGCATCTTGGGACTGCGCCCAGGTCAGCGATCAGCAGGTAGTCCTGACGACCTGGATGCAAGACAAAACGGGCAACCTTGCTCGAGATCCCGGTGGCTACGTGTATATCACGCTGAACAGAGTTGACCAGGCGGAGTTATGGAGTCTGGCGAACTTCGGCGGGAGCAAGGTTTGGGGCGGGGGAGTTGGCTTCTCCAACGCGCCGAGTGCCGATGCCTACTCACTGAAGCTGATCGCTGGCTGGTCGGCCAAGACCTGGCGCGGCGATAACCGGTCAGGTGAGGCGCGCTGCTGGTCGGCCTCGGTCAACAATCTGCAGGATCATGGTTGGCATCTGGCGATTCAGTCCATTGAGATCTTTGATTACAACGCGTGTCAAGCTCCCATTACGGTCACACCCACGCCGACGCGCACGCCGACAGCTACTGCAACTCGAACCGTCACCGCGACGCCAACCCGCACGCCAACCTGTTCTGTGACCCCGACGCGCACGCCCACTAGAACAGCGACGCCTGGCAGTGGACAGCGGAAGGTCTATCTCCCCCTCGTCTTGGCGAGCTCGGCATCGGCAACGCCAGGGTTGTACCTGAGAGGAACTGTCCGGGAGGGAAGCAGTAGTGGGCCAGGCGTGGCAGGCGTCGCCATCCACCGCTATTTCGCGAACTATGCGCCCGGTGCCGTTGTCGCTACGACAGATGCGCGCGGCTATTATGAGGCGCCTTTTGCCTATATCCCAGGCATTGAGACGATCACTGTCTGGGCTGAATCGCCCGGTTACACTTTTGAGCCCTCGGATCATCGCTGGGTTCATTACGCAGGGGTGGCGGTCGCGCAGCGTGATTTCGTTGCTCTGCGCACGCCAACGCCGACACCCACAGCGATCGGCTGGGGGGAGATGCTTCTCGTCCCTGCCGGCACGTTCTACATGGGCTGCGATTCCAGCCATAACGGCGGGAGCAGTTGCCCAGCCGATGAACTGCCGCTGCACATGATCTCACTCGATGCCTATCGGATTGACCGGACCGAGGTGACGAATGCCCAGTATGCTGCTTGCCTGACTGCCGGAGCATGCACTGCGCCACTCGCCAATTCATCTGCGACGCGTTCTGCATATTTCGACAATCCAACGTATGCCAGCTATCCGGTGATCAACGTAAGCTGGTACCAGGCGGACAACTACTGCCGCTGGGCCGGCAAGCGCCTGCCTACAGAAGCGGAGTGGGAGAAGGCCGCGCGAGGATCGAGCGGCACGCGCCCTTACCCTTGGGCCGACGCGGCGCCGAACTGCGCTCTGCTCAACTACTCACCGAATACGTTCAGCACTTGCATCGGCGACACCACCACGGTCGGCAGTTATCCAGCTGGTGCGAGCCCTTATGGGGCCGTCGACCTGGCGGGGAACGTGTGGGAATGGGTGAACGACATATACAGCGCCACCTACTACGCCTCGTCGCCGGGCAGCAATCCGCCCGGGTCAGCAACTGGCAGCAGTCGGGTGATCCGCGGGGGTAGCTTCTACGAGCCCGGCAACAGCGCGCGGACGACCGAGCGCTTTGGGAACGGACCAGCCAACCAGAGTTTTGCGGTCGGGTTTCGCTGTGCGGTCACACCCTGATCACTGCATCAACGGATGCACAGGTTGGCCCGATCCTCGATCAGGTGGTCCGGCGTCATGTGGCGGGAGCCGCTGCCGTCCCCACCGATGTAGATGCCGGCGGTAACTTGCCCGCGCAGGCGTGCATCGGCGCGAATCTGCCGAGGCCAGGCGGCCGGCTTGGTCGGTCGCCAGCGCGTTCATCGGGTAGAGGATGATCGCCTTGACGCCGCCTGCGCCGCGATGGGCGTAGCAGTAGTCCAGGATGGGGTAGAGGAAACACTCGGTCTTGCCCGAACCGGTGCCGGTGGTGATCAGCGTAGGCTCCGGGACGTGGCCGCCTTGCGTTGTCGGCTGCTCGATACGCCCGCGCCTGGTGCATATAGGGCGCAAACGGCGGCTGAATCGTCGGGGGCACGCCCTCATCCGGCCCGATGACCGTGAATGGCAGCCGCAGGCGCACATCCGGTCCCTTGAACAGGCCGCCTTGCGGCTGCTCCAGGAAAGCCAGCAGCGCGCGTTCGACCGCCGCATCCTGGAAATTGAAGGTCGTGGACAGGTAGTCCAGGAT
>JAPKMS010000013.1 GCA_026645775.1 Anaerolineae bacterium | reverse complement strand
TCCAAAGAATAACCGTTTTCTGGTGCGATCAACGCCTGCGCAGTGGACAGGTCCGTGATGAGGACGTTGACAAACCCGCCGCGCACAGCACCACGGATGGCCGAAACCTTCCGTTGACCGCCGGCGATACCGACCGAGCGTTTTACCTTGCGGAGCTGCTCAAGCTCGATGCCGATCACCCGATCGTTAAGCGGGGACTTGATCGGAACGCCATCGGCGCCAAAGAAGCGCAGGCACACATCACCCACCGCGCCCAGGCTGCGCAGCGACTCCAATTCCTGCGCCGAAAAGATATTGCCGCTCGATGCCAGGAGTTCGGATGGCTCGACGCTGCCGATGCCCACCAACGCCAGAGTCACGCTTTCAAAGCGATCAATCGTCTCGCACACGAATGGGTCTTGCAGGTATAACTGGCGCGTGTCCAACCCGCTCACCACGGCAGGCACCGGCAGCAGGATGGATTGCCCCTGCACGAGCATTGCCAGGCGGCTGACGATATACACGGCGTTGCTTTCGGCGGTCGGGACCCCCACACCGCCCAAGATCTGGATCACCTGCGCGCCGATCGGTTTTGTGATCGGCGTCATCGCGTCCACGGCGGCTAACAGCGTCGCGCTCCAGGACGAGATACCGATCACTTCGTTCGGTTTGATCGTGGTGTTCAAATAGTGGGCCGCCGCCGAGCCGAGATCGCGCATGATCTGTTTTTCGTTCGGCAGGCTCTCAACGACGAGCACTTCCTTCAAGCCGTAGAGCGATTCCAACTGCCTTTCAAGTTCGGCGTGAGTCCCGACCGGCGCGTTGAGGTTGATCCGCACGATCTGCTCGTCCTGCGCGCGTTTGAGCAGGCGCGAGGTGGTTGCCTGAGAAATGTCCAGTTGCTCGGCAATCTCCGTCTGTCGCAAGTGATCCACATAGTACAGACGGGCGACCTTGGTCATCAAGCGTAGTTCATCGATGCGCGCCATAGCGTCTCACCATGCCTCCGTGGTCAAAATCGAGGCTTTAGCCAGTTTGTCTGGGCAACGCGCACCACCGGCTAAAGCCTCGACTCCCCACATTAAGCTAAATCCTAATGCCGATAAACGTCCCAGTCGAAATACGTCTCAAAAGCCTCGGCGAGAATATCTGCCGAGGGCGCGGCAGCCATCGCCGTATGGTGCTCGAAGCCGTTGCGGCAGATATGCTTGAGCAGACCTTGCAGATTGGGCACTTCGACGACCGCACGGCTGCCGAACGTCTGCAGTGAATCATCCGTGAAGTTGCCATCGCCGCAGTAGGCGCGGATGATGCCGTTGACATCATCGGTGGAGATGCGGGCGTAGCTCATCGGACCGGCCGGAACGCGGCCGTTGATCGCGCCGTAGGTATTCTCCCGGCCCAGCGTTGTGGCCAGGATGTCGGCATAGGCCATGCGCGCTTCCTGCCCCTTATAGAACGATTTGGCGAAGTTGCCGCAGTGGAAGAGCACGCACTTGTTGGGGTCGCCGGCGTAGTTATTGTTCCAGTCGACCAGGGCGGCGGGCTGCTCTGTGGCGAGCTGCAGGGCGTACATGGACGCCACGCCGGTGATGTCCACCTCGCAGGCGGAGGGCATGAGTTGATCGCTCATCATGCTCATCAGGGTGCAGACGTTGATGCCGTAGTTCTTCTGGATGGAGTTCCAGCACTGCAACGCGGTCGCCTGGATGTCGAGATCGGTCATCCACCGGGTGAGGACGACGCCGAACTTCGCCATGCGCAAGATGGAGGGAGAGGGCACGCCATCGGCGGGCAGATACGCGCGGATGGATTCCAACCGTTCCTTGACCAGGGCATCGTCATCCTTCAGGCGGTTGCTGGCGCCGAGCAGCTCGGACAGGTCCACCGTCTGCACGGAGATGCCGACCGACTGGAGCAGCTTCTCGCTGTAGCGGGTAGTGTTGAAAGCGCGGGCGACCCAGGAATCCATCGCCTACCAGATCCGGGATGTGTTTGAGACGATGCAAGCGGAGGCAGGGTCGCCCCTGCAGGTGCTCCTGGTGGACGGCGGGCCCACCCGCAACCAGGCGTTGATGCAGTTCCAGGCGGACATCCTGGGCGTGCCGGTGCTGCGCAGCCTGGCGAGCGACGTGTCCGCGCTGGGCGCGGCCTACCTGGCGGGGCTGACCGTAGGCCTGTGGGCCTCGGAGGCAGAGATTGCCGCCCTGCCGCGGCCGCAGGTGCGCTACGAGCCGGCGATGGACGAAGCCTCGCGCACCCACCTGTACGCCGGCTGGCGGGACGCCATCAACCGGGTTTTATTGCCAGCATAGACGCCAAGGAATTACTTTACGGATTGACCTGCTGCTGGGGCAGGATGGCGTTGCCTACCCGTTGGAGATCAAGTGGAGATCAAGCGGAGCACCCAATCTGAAGCCATGAACTTGCTGCGTATCGCCATTTTCGCCCTTGCATCCGCGGGGCCGGTCTACGTGTCGCGGACTTCGCTGCGTCAGCCCCGCGCCCACGGCTTCTGGCGCTTCTGGGCGTGGGAGGCGATCGCCGCGTTGGTCGTGGTGAACGCGCCGGTCTGGTTTCGCGCGCCGCTGGCCTGGCATCAGCTCATTTCGTGGACGCTCTTGAGCGCCTCATTGATCCCGCTGGCGCTCGGCCTGCGGCAACTGCGGCAGGCGCGACGAGCCGAGCAGGAGCGGTCGGATACGGCCCTCCTGGCATTCGAGAAGACGGCGGAGCTGGTGACGACCGGCGTCTACCGCACCATCCGTCACCCGATGTACAGCTCGCTGCTCCTGCCTCACGCCGGAGGCCCTGAAGCTGAATTTCGGCATCTTCACGTGGGTTGTGCCGCTCGCCAACATCGAGGAGTGCCGTCTTGATGCGCTGCCGGCATTGATGCGGTATGGCGGCGCAGGGGTCCACTTGATGGGCATCGGCGGGAGATACCGGGCCTCGTTCAATTTCCTGGAGCATCCCAGGATCGTGATCGCGCTGAAGAGGAAAGCAGGGCCCGTGCGGGACATCTCCTTTTCGACGCGCCGGCCGGATGATGTTTTACGATTCATTGGAGAAGACGCGGCCACACAGGAAGCTGCCCCGCAAAGGTCATCGCGTTGGGCATCCACAGCGCGCTAGCGGTTCTGATCGGCGTACTTCCACCACAGATGAGTCCCCCTCATCCCCGCCGCCCCGGTCAGGACGGCGATCACATAGCTGATCGGTGAAAGGTAGTCTTTGCCCTGCGCGTGCAGCCCCGGCACTGCCCAGGGGAAGTACTCGCCCCACCCCAGGACCATCACCAGGTTGGCCAGCATCAGGGCCAGGATCGCCAGGCCGAGCGGCAGCAGGTAGCCCCGGCCCACGCTGGCGAAGAAGGCGAACGGCAGGACAACGGCGATCACCAGGCCGGTGGTCACTGCCACCGTGAGGCTGCCCTGCAGCAGCACAGCGGCCGATGCCTGGGGCAATCCCATGAGTGCGCCGGCCACCAGGCCGGTGATGAAGATCAGAGCGGCCAACGCGGCCGACCAGGCTGCGGCTACAACGAACTTGGCCAGCACGATGCTCCCGCGCGCCACCGGCACCGCCAGCATGTCCTTCAGCGTGCCATCGGTGAACTCACGGCCAAACACCCAGCAGAATATCAGGCAGAAGAGAAAGAATCCGCCCGCTGCGATCATCTGCCCTTGCAGCTCGAGGTACATGGGCCAGCTCGTGGTCGCATAGGTCATCAGGTTGGCTTTGGCGCCGACCAGGCCCAGCTTATGGGAGATCTCAGGGTGCGTGGCGACGAAGATCAGGAAGGCAATGCCCAGGGGCATCACCAACGCCCCGGCCGCGGTGAACCAGGGCATCCGCGAGCGCAGGGCCTTGCGCGTTTCGATCCAGATCATGGCGGAGAGGTCCCTCATGCTGCACCCCCGCTGGAGCCGACGAGCCTGAGAAAGTAGTGCTCCAGCTCCTCCTCCTCGACAACAAGATGGGTCGGCGGAACCCCGGCCGCAGCCAGGAGGCCCGCGACATCGTCCGGTCTGGCGACCACCGCTGCGTCTGTCAGCTCCAGTGTGCCGTCTGGCAGGAGGGCCGCCGGCCGCCCCGCCGCCGCTAACGTCCTGAGCGCAGCCGCCTGATCCCGCGCCCGCACCAGCAGCCGCCGGCGGCGATTACGTTCCAGGCCTTCCGCGTCCAACTCCTGCAGCAAGCGGCCCTCATGGATGATCCCGACACGCGCGGCCAGCCGTGCGACCTCGGCCAGGATGTGGCTCGACATGAAGACCGTCACGCCCTGCTCGCGGGTCAGTTCGAGCAGCAGCGACCGGATCTCGACGATCCCGGCCGGATCCAGGCCGTTGGCCGGTTCATCCAGTAAGAGCAGCCGGGGGCCGTGCAGCAGGGCTTTGGCTAACCCCAGTCGCTGCGCGTTGCCGTGGGAGAGCGTGCCGGTGCGGCGGTCGGCATAGGCGGAGAGACCCAGGCGCTCGATGCACCGGTCAACGGCCGCGGCCGGGGCACCAGGGTGCAGGCGCCGCGCAACCTCCAGGTTCTCGCGGACGGTGAGCTCCCCGTAGGCGTGCGGGGTTTCCACCAGGTAGCCCACTGCAGCCCAGGGCTCCCGGCGGCCCAGCCGGACCCGCGCGCCCAGCACAGTCGCGCTGCCCGTCGTGGGCCGGATCATCCCCAGCAGCATCCGGATGGTGGTCGTCTTGCCCGCCCCGTTGAGGCCGAGGAACGCGTAGATTTCGCCCTCGGCCACCCGCAGGGAGAGGTGCTCAACCGCCGTCACATCACCGTAACGCTTCCCGAGATCCTCCGTCTCAATCGCAAGGTTCATCCCGGCAACCCTCCTGAGGTCAATCCAACAGGCATCGGCCGCGTGCGCGCCAGTTGATCAGAAACGCCGGACGCGCCTGTTGCACCAGCGCAGCCACCGGCAACACTGCTCACCAGATGCTACGCCGGATGCGCCCGATACCACGCCACCGTCGCCTTGACGGCCTCGGCGATGGGGGTGGCCACCACGCCGAACGCCCGCTCAAACTTGCTGCTGTTCACCACAAACGGCTTCTCGAACTCGTACAGCATCTCCACCGACTCCCGCGCCGCGGGGATGAAGAGGCCGCCGAGCGCCAGCATCAGCCTGCCCATGCCGCCGGCCTTCACTGGATGGCCCGTCTCGCGGTAAACCAGCTCGGCGAACTGGCGTTGCGTGATCTCCGGCCGGTCGTTGGGCACGTGCCAGGCCTGGCCCAGTGCCTCGTCCCGCTCGCCCAGGATCACCAGCGCCCGGCCGAAGTCACCGATGTAGGTGGCCGTGTGCGGCAGATCCAGCTTGCCGCCGAAGCTGGCCGCCTTGCCCGCCAGCGCGGGGTAGAAGACGCGGCTGCCGAACCCGGAATCGAGCGCCCACGGCCCGAAGAAATCGGAGCCGCGGCCCAGGGCCACGCGCACTTTGCCAGCCCGGTGCGCAGCCAGCGCCGCCTCGCTCATCGCTGCCCGCACCTTACCCTTGCGCGTGGTCGCAGCATAGGGCAGACCCTCGGTCAGCGGCCGGCCGTCCGTATCGCCGTACATGTAGGTGTTCTCGCCGATCACCAGCTTCGTACCCGTGCCGGCCAGCCCCTCGATGATGGCGGCCTGCAGCGGCGGAAACTTCTGCGGCCATTCGTGGTACGCCGGCTGAGCGCACTGGTAGGCAGCGGCCGCGCCTTGGGTCAGCTCGCGCACGACGCTGGCGTTGTACAGATCGCCGGCAGCCAGCTCCACCCCTGCCGGGGCTTCGGCCATCTTGCCGGACCGACTGACCACGCGCACGCGTACTCCGCGGCGCACCAATTCTTCGACCACTGACCGGCCCAGGGGGCCGGCGCCAAAGACGACGTGAAGTTCAGACATAATCAGGACTCCTGATGCAGGTAAATTGACAAACTGGATGAACTGGCGACTGACAGCACTGAAGTTTCGGTATAGTACATAGCGATTCCTGCGCCGTGGCCGCATACTGAGTTGCAGCGTCAGGCATCAG
>JAPKMS010000118.1 GCA_026645775.1 Anaerolineae bacterium | reverse complement strand
TTGGTAGATTGGTAAACTGGTACATAGAGGGATTGGTAGCCTGGTGAATTGAGAGACCAGTATCAACTCCCAAGTCACCAATTTACCACGTCACCAATTTACCAAAGACCAAGTGGTGGATTGGGGCGTCAATGGAACAAAAGGAGCAGCGTGGGTTTGAGGATCTGGAGTGCTACCAGCTGGCGCTCCAGGTGATGCGCGAGGCGTATCGGGTGATACAGACGTTGCCGCCTGAGGAGAAGTACAGCCTGGGGCTGCAGATGCGGAAGGCATCCACCAGCGTAGGATTCAACATCGCTGAAGGTTACGGACGCTATCACTACCTGGACAGCTTACGCTTCTTCTACATCGCCCGTGGATCGCTCGATGATACGCTGAGCCAATTCATCGCTTGTGACGTTCTCGGCTACACCAAGGGCGAGCTGCCTGCCCAACGCCAGCTCTGTCACAGCGCCTTGCGGTCACTGAATGGCTACATTCGCTATGTGCGCGGCCAGCAACAGGGCTGCCAGGAATATGGCGACCGTGTCGTCGTGCATGAGGAAGGGCCAATCTACGCAATCACGCCTTTCCCGATCGGTTCTGCTGAGACAGAGCCCACCTCCCAATCTTCCAATTTACCAACTCACCAACTTACCAATCTACCCTCCCAAAGGAGCACCCATATGACCCAAAACACTCCCCGTAAAGTCGCCGTCGTCGCTATCGGCGGCAATTCGCTGATCAAAGATACCAAGCATCAATCGGTCGAAGACCAGTATGAGGCTGCGAAGGAAACCACGTACCACATCGCTGATATGATCGAGGCGGGGTGGGAGGTCGCGATCGGCCACGGCAATGGGCCGCAGGTCGGCTTCATCCTGCGCCGTTCCGAGATCGCGGCGAAGGTCGAGGGGATGCACGAGGTGCCGCTGGACGTCTGTGGTGCGGACAGCCAGGGCGCTGTAGGCTACGCGCTCCAGCAGACCCTCCAGAACTGGCTGTTCCAACGCCACATCAACAAAAACGTCGCGACCGTCATCACCCAGGTGCTGGTGGATCGCAACGATCCGGCGTTCAAGAATCCCTCGAAACCAATCGGCGGCTTCATGGGCGAAGCCGAAGCAAAGCGCCGCGAGTCGGAGATGAGCTGGTCGGTCGTGGAGGACGCCGGTCGCGGCTGGCGCCGCGTGGTGGCATCCCCATTGCCGAAAGAGGTGGTGGAGCTCGACACCGTCAAGGCGCTGATCAACGCGGGCGTCGTGGTCATCACCGTGGGCGGCGGCGGCATCCCGGTGATCGACCCCGGCGACGGCAACTACCAGGGCACGGCCGCGGTCATTGACAAGGACTACGCCTCCAGCCTGCTCGCGCAGAGCATCCACGCCGACCTGTTCCTGATCTCCACCGCGGTCGAGAAGGTGGCGATCAACTTCGGCAAGCCGGATCAGCAGTGGCTGGACCGCATGACCCTGTCCGAGGCGAAGCAGTATCTGGCCGAGGGCAAGCACTTCGCCAAAGGCTCGATGGCGCCCAAGGTCCAGGCTATCATCTGGTATCTGGAGAACGGCGGCAAGGAAGCGATCATCACCAACCCGGAGAACATCGGCCGCGCGCTGCGGGGCGAGACCGGGACGCATATTGTGGCGGACTGATGGTAACTTGGTAAACTGGTGAAGTGGGAAGCTGGTATACCAATCTACCACTTACCAATCTACCAATCTACCAGTTCCCGCGGAGCAACGCATGGATCACGTAAAATCGCTGAAGTGTCTGATCTGTGGCGCAGAATACCACCCCGACGCCATCGAGTACGTCTGCCCGCACCACGGCGAAGATGGCATCGTAGACGTGCAGTACGACTACGAGCTGATCGGGCGCCGGATCGGCCCGGCGACGCTGGCGGAGAACCGGGACTACACGGTTTGGCGCTACAAGCCGCTGCTGCCGGTGGAGCCGGAGAGTCCCGTGCCGCCGCTGACCGTGGGCTGGACGCCGCTCTACCGGGCGGATCGGCTGGCCGCGGGGCTGGGGCTGAAACACGTGTGGGTCAAGGATGAAGGCCGCCAGCCCAGCGCGTCGTTTAAGGATCGTGCCAGCGTCGTCGCGGTGGTCAAGGCGCAGGAACGTCACGCCGAAGTGATCACGACGGCCAGCACAGGAAATGCCGGCGCGGCGCTCTCGGCGATGTGCGCCAGCGTGGGGCAGAAAAACGTCATCTTCCTGCCGGAGTCAGCGCCGCCGGCCAAAGTCGCGCAACTATTGGTCTACGGCAGCACCGTGATCATGGTGCGCGGCACCTATGACGACGCGTTCGAGCTCTGCGCGCAGGCGGCCAAGGAATTCGGCTGGTACAACCGCAACACCGGCTACAACCCCTACATGAGCGAAGGCAAGAAGACCGCGGCCTATGAGATCTGCGAGCAGTTAACCCTCACTCACTCCCCCCTCTCCCTGGCAGGGAGAGGGGCCGGGGGTGAGGGTTGGGACGCGCCCGACCGCATCTTCGTCTCCGTGGGCGATGGCTGCATCATCGGCGGCCTCCACAAGGGCCTGCGCGACCTGCTGGCCCTTGGCTGGATCAAGAAAATGCCGAAGCTCATGGGCGTGCAGGCTGCGGGCTCGGCCGCGCTGTATGACGCCTGGCGAACCGGCATCAGCGCCATGGAAATGCAGCCGATCGACGCGCAAACCATCGCCGACAGCATCTCGGCCGGGCTGCCTGCTGACCGCATCAAGGGGTTGGCCGCGGTGCGCGAGACGGACGGCGTTTATCTCAAGGTCACCGATGCCGAAATCCTGGCCGCGATTCCCGTGCTGGCCCGCGGCAGCGGCGTCTTCGCCGAGCCGGCCGGCGCGGCCGCCTATGCCGGCCTGGTCAAGGCCGTGGAACAAGGTCTCCTACATCCCGATGAGCGCATCGTCCTCCTCTCCACCGGCAACGGCCTGAAGGACATCGCCTCCGCACGCAAGTCCGTAGGCGAGCCACTAGTGGTGGACAAGAGTTTGGCGGATGTGAAACGGGCATTGACACGGTAAATCGGTAAATTGGTAGATTGGTCGACCCGTCCCACAAGATTCTCCCAATATACCAAGTTACCAATATACCACGTCACCAAGTTATGAATAAGGACACACCCATGATCGATCTTACCCTCCATCCCGACCGCCTCGAACGCACCGTCAAGCGGGCGCGCGAGCGCAAAATCATCGTGCCGACCTTCAAGCAGATGCAAAATCCGGCCTTGATTCCCGACAAGGTCAAAGCCGGGCTGAAGAACGTCGGCCTCTGGGACCTCAACCCGTTGAACCTGTTCCGCATCACCTGGAAAAATGAGCCGGTGGCCAGCGGCGGCGGGTTCGGCGGCGTCAACTACCTGGAGCTGCCCAAGGCGCTCACCGGCGTCGACGCGCGCATCATCGTCATGGTGGGCAAGTGGTTCCCCACCGGCGCGCACAAGGTCGGCGCGGCGTTTGGCTGCCTGGTGCCGCGGCTGGTCACCGGCCAGTTCGACCCGACCACCCAGAAGGCCGTGTGGCCCTCCACCGGCAACTACTGCCGCGGCGGCGCGTACGACTCGGCGCTGCTGGCGTGCCAATCCATCGCGATCCTGCCCGAAGGGATGAGCCGCGAGCGCTTCGAGTGGCTGGAAAAGGTCGCCGGTGAGGTGATCGCCACGCCTGGCACCGAGAGCAACGTCAAGGAAATCTTTGACAAGTGCTGGGAGCTGCGCCGCTCAGGCCAGGATCTGATGATCTTCAACCAGTTCGAGGAGTTCGGCAACGTGCTGTGGCACTACGCCGTTACAGGCAGCGCGTTCGAAGAAGTCCTGAAGAAGGAACTACGTCCCGGCGAGACGCTGCGCGGCTCGGTCTTCACCACCGGCTCGGCGGGCACCATCAACGCCGGCGACCGGCTGAAGGAGCTGTTCCCGCAGAGCAAGATCGCGGCCAGTGAGGCGTTGCAATGCCCCACGCTGCTGAGCAACGGCTTCGGCGCGCACCGCATCGAGGGCATCGGCGACAAGCACGTGCCGTGGATCCACAACGTCAAGAACACCGACATGGTGATGGCTGTTGACGACGAGGTCCCGATGCAGCTGATCCGGCTGTTCAACGAACCGGAAGGCCGCAAATACCTGATTGAACAGGGCGTACCCGAAGCGTTGGTGGCGCAATTGCACCTGATCGGCATCTCCGGCGCGGCCAATATCGCGTCGGCCATCAAGATGGCGAAGTGGTACGAGTGGGGCGAAGGGGATGTCGTCGTCACGCTGCTGACCGACTCGATGGAGCTCTACTGCTCCCGCCTGGCCGAGCTGACCGCCGAGCGCGGCGAGTTCACCGCCCGCGACGCGGCCGCGGCCTACCACCAGCACATCCTGGGCCTCAGCACTGACTACGTCGAGGAGTTGACCTACCCGGCCCGCAAGCGCGTCCACAATCTCAAGTACTACACCTGGGTCGAGCAGCAGGGCAAGACCTATGCCGAAATCCAGGATCAGTGGTACAAGCCGGACTACTGGACCAACGTCCACGGCCAGGTAGATGAGATCGACGCGCTGATCGAAGAGTTCAACGCGAAGGTGGGATTGCTGTAATTTCTTGGGGACTAGGTACCAGGGACTGGGAACCGAGGGTCTCCTAGTTCCTGGTCCCTAGTCCCTAGCCAGGAGATGTCCAATGCCGCACATCGAATTTACCAAACGTTCCCCTGACAACCTGGAGTTCTACTTCCAGGGCTGGCAGCCCGCAGATGCACCCAAAGCGGTCGTTTGCCTGGTGCACGGCCTGGGCGAGCACACCGGGCGCTACGCCCATGTCGCCGCGGCGCTGAACGACGCCGGGTATGCCATGCTCGGCTTTGACCTGCGCGGGCACGGCAAGTCGGGCGGGCCGCGCGGTCATACCCCTTCTTACGAAACCCTCATGGACGACATCGGCCGCCTGCTGGATGAGGCCGCGGCCCGCTATCCCGGCTTGCCGCGCTTCCTTTACGGCCACAGCCTGGGCGGCAACCTGGTGCTGAACTACGCGCTACGGCGCTGCAGCACGGCAGCGAATCCCGTCGGCGCAGGCCGACTTCGCAGCGGTAGCCGCGACTTACAGTCGCCGGGGGCCGACGGGGTCGCCGGCGTGATCTCCACCAGCCCTGGCCTGCGTGTGGCGAATCCGCTGCCTCCGGCGCAACTCGCCCTGGCCAAAGTGATGAACAAGCTCTATCCGAGCCTGCAGATGGCGAACGGGCTGGCGCTCGACGGCCTGGCCCGTGACCCCGAAGTGATCCGCGCCTACACGGGCGATCCACTGGTCCACAACAAGATTTCGGTGCGCCTGGCGACGGGCATGTTCGAGGCCGGCGAGTGGGTGATAGCGCACGCCGCCGAATTTCCTGTGCCGCTGCTGCTGATGCACGGCACGGCCGACAAGCTAACCTCAGCCCCTGCCAGCCAAGAATTCGCCGCCAAAGCGCCGGCTGACCGATGCACGCTGAAGCTTTGGGATGGTTTTTACCACGAGACGCACAACGAGCCGGAGAAGGCCGAGGTGCTGGCGTTCATGGTGGATTGGCTGAACGTGCACCGGTAGATTGGTAACTTGGTGAATTGGTAACTTGGGGTTCCAGCAAGTAATTTGCCGATCCGCCGACTACCAGTCTACCAATCTACCAGTTTACCAATCTACCAACCTGCCAACCTACCGATTTCCGTAAAAGGAGCACCCCATGTCCGACTACTTGATGATCCAACCTTTTGCCGTCCAATTGCGCCGGATTTTGAAGGAATATGAGGCGACTCAATCCATCTTTGGGATCCACAAGTCGCTGTTCTACACCCCCAAGGCCGCTGCGCCATTTGCCGTTCCCAACTTTTACGGCAAGCACCTGGCCACGCCTATCGGCCCGTCAGCCGGCCCGCACACGCAGCTCAGCCAGAATATCATCGCCGCCTGGCTCTGCGGCGGCCGTTTCATCGAGCTGAAGACGGTGCAGATCCTCGACGAGTTGGAAATCCCCCGGCCCTGCATCGATATGGAGGACGAGGGTTACAACGTCGAGTGGTCGCAAGAGCTGAAACTGGAGGAGTCGGCGCACGAATACGTCGTCGCCTGGGCGCTCGTGCACATCCTGCCGCGCGTTTTGGGGTGGGAGGGTAGGGGCGGGGTGACCCCGCCCCTACCCGGCGCTATTTTCGACATGAGCGTCGGCTACAACCTGGAAGGCATCCGCAGCCCGCGGGTGCAGACCTTCATGCGCAAAATGGAGGATGCAACCGAGGAGGTGGCGCAAATCCAGGCCATCCTGCGGCGCGACTTCCCGCAGTTCGCTGATATCGAGATCCCGGTCCAGATCACCAACAGCATCACCCTCTCCACGATGCACGGCTGCCCGCCCGACGAGATCGAGCGCATCGCCGAGTATCTGCTGACCGAGCGCAAGCTGCACACCATCGTCAAGATGAACCCCACGCTGTTGGGCAAGGAACGCGTGCTCGGCATCCTGCACGAAACCCTTGGCTTCCACGAGATTCACATCCCCGATTCGGTGTTCGAACACGACATCGCCTACGACAAGGCGGTCGGCTTGATTGGCCGGATGCAGAAGGTCGCGGCGGGGCAGGGACTGGCTTTCGGCGTAAAGCTGAGCAACACCCTGGCGATGCACAACCACAAGCAGCTCATGCCGGGCGACGAGATGTACATGTCGGGCCGCGCGCTCTACCCGATCACCATGAACCTGTTTGACAAGCTGGCGCATGAGTTCAACGGCGATCTGCGCGTCTCGTATTCGGCCGGCGCCGATGCGCTGAACATTGCGACAATCGCTTCCTGCGGCCCGGCCCCGATCACCGCCTGCTCCGATCTGCTGAAACCCGGCGGCTATGCCCGTTTCGGCCAGTGGCTGAAAAACCTGGAAGCAGCCATGACGGCCGCGGGAGCAAAGAGCCTGGCCGAGTTCTCGGCCAACAAGCTGGACAACGTGAAAGCCGCGGCCGCCGATGCGTTGACCGATCCCCGGTACAAGAAGGAATACTGGCCCTACGGCCTGCCCAAGGTGAAATCGGGGTTGGGGCTGTGGGATTGCGTGGTCGCGCCGTGCATGGAGCAGTGCGCGGTGTGCCAGGACGTGCCGGAATACAACTGGTGGATCAAGGAAGGTGACCCCGACAAGGCGCTCGATATCATCCTGGCCCGCAACCCCTTGCCCGGCGTCACCGGCTACGTCTGCAACCACCTGTGCCAGACCCGGTGCGTGCGCAACGATTACGAAGAGACCGTCGCCATCCGCGCGCTGAAGCGCTATGCTGAGGAGAACGGTAAAGCCTCCCCCTTGACCCCCAGAGCCAAAGTGGGCAAAAAGGTGGCGGTCATCGGCTCCGGTCCCTCCGGCTGGTCGGCCGCGTTCTACCTGGCGCTGAACGGCGTGGATGTAACCATTTTTGAGGCGAAGGACGTGATTGCCGGCATGATGCGCATGGTGCCGGTGTTCCGTCTGCCCTGGGAAACGATCCAGCGCGATGTGGACCGCATCCTGGGGATGGGCGTGGAACTCAAACTCAATCATCCCATCACCGACGCGCCGGAGAAGCTGCTTGAGCAGGGCTTCGACGCGGTCTATGTTGCGGCCGGCTTCCAGCGAGAGACCCCGCTGCGTATCCCCGGCGTCGAAGGGCCGGGCGTGATGGCCGCGCTGCACTTGCTCGACCGCACCCGGCGCGGCGAGCGGCCGGATCTGGGCAAGAAAGCGTTGGTGATCGGCGGCGGCGACACGGCGATGGACGCTGTGCGCAGCTCGCAGCGCCTGACCGGCAACCCGACGACCATCGTCTACCGCCGCACGCGCGCGGAGATGCCGGCCAGCCCCGAGGAGCTGGAGGGCGCGTTGGAGGAAGGCAATATCCTGCTGGAGCTCACCACCCCGGTGCGCGTCATCCGGGACGAGGCGGGGGTGGTGCTGGCGCTGGAGTGCCTGCGCAACAAGCTGGGCGAGCCCGGCCCCGACGGCCGGCGCAAACCGGTCGCCATCCCCGGCAGCGAATTCCGCATCCCCTGCGACACCGTGATCGTGGCCGTGGGGCAGAACCCCGACTTCGCCTTCCTGGAAGGCAGCGGCGTCACCGTGTGCAATGAGGGCGGCATCGCCATCGACCACATCAGCGGCAGCACTGCCGTACCCGGCGTCTATGCCGGCGGCGACGCGGCCGAAGCCGGCCCGGAGAGCATCATCGCCGCATGCGCCGGCGGCCGCGCGGCGGCCGAGTCCATCTGCTGGCAGTTCGGCGTGCCGTTCAGCCAGCCGCCGGCCGAGAAGGCGAAGCTCTCCGCGGAGGAGATCATCGAGGTCAAGCGTGTGCGGGCCACCAAGGCGCCGCAAGTGAAGACCCGGATGCTGCCCATCGCGCTGCGAAACAGCTTCGACCTGATTGACCTGAGCTTCAGCAAGGAACAGGCGGAAGCGGAAGCGGGGCGCTGCGTGCAGTGCACCACCTTCTGCGACAAGTGCGTGGAGGTGTGCCCCAACCGCGCCAACCAGACCTTCACCATGCGGCCCGTGGACGTGATGCTGCCGCGGCTGGCGTTGGCCGGTGGCGGGGAACAGAGCGGGGAGACCCCGCCCCTACAGGTGGTTGGCCTCGAGCGCTTCGTCGTCGGCCAGGAGCGGCAGATCATCAACATCAACGACTTCTGCAACGCGTGCGGCGACTGCAC
>JAPKMS010000117.1 GCA_026645775.1 Anaerolineae bacterium | reverse complement strand
GCCCTGGGCATCAGCGGCTGGTCGGCCCGGCTCGACCTGGTGCAGGCGCTCAACGGCGACCGCGGCTTGCAGCCGCGCTCCGGTTCGTACCGGCGGGCAGTGGGGCGGCTGGACGAGAGTGGCCTGTGGGTGACGCACATTGCCAGCTTCGGCTATCGCAAGATCGCCCTGGTGCGCCTGTTGGAGCGGGGCGCGGGGCTGCTGCAGGAGGCCGGGGTGGCGGTGGTGGCTTCCGAGTGGGAGCGCGCCGAGCGGGCGCACGCGTCCCGCGGGGATGCCGGCCGCGGCGGGGAGCACGGTATGACCCTGCACACGGCGGCCATCTGCACCTTCTTGCATCACGCCCGGCTGCGCGGCTACACCACCGAGGCGTGCCCGGCGGTCGGGGACGACACACCGGCCGCGCCGGATGCCGCCATTGCACGATTCGCGCTGCCCATCAACACCGAAGTGCAGCGCCACGGTGGCGAGGCGTACCGCAAGGCGCAGAAGTGGCGCAACCAGGAGCGCCTGCAAGGGTTTGTGGCGCTCTGCGCGGTGACGCCGGCCTGGGCGATCCGGCTGGCGCGGCAGGCGCAGGACCAGGGCGTGGCCCGCGGGGCCGCGACCGATCTGGGCACGCTGGCGGGCCGCGCGCCGGCCGCGCTGTGGACGTATCGTTGGCTCAGTCCGTACAGCCCGCTGGAGGCCATCGAGGAGGATGTACCCGAGGCGGAGTGGTTGGTCAGCGGTCGTGTACGCGAGGCCGGCGCCGGCGCTCTTGGGTTCCCGGCGGACGTGTACACACGGGAACGGTCACGGTGACGCCCGCGGTGTACACGATCCGCAGCCTGCGGGCCAACCTGCGGGCGGCCATTGCCGCTGTGCGGGAGTCGGGTGCGCCGGCGATCATTGCCGAACGCGGCGAGCGGCCTGTGGCCGTGCTGGTGGATTACGCGAGTTGGGCCGCCCAGCACGGCGAGGACAGCGGTACGGCGGCGGCGATTACTCCCGCCACGGGGCCGGCTCCAACGAACGGACGGCGCGGGTCCCGGCCCCCTGTGGCGCGAGCGCAGCCGCCGCAGAATACGGCGCCTCCGGCGGACGCCGGTTGGGGCGTCGAAAGTGCCTCGCCCAGGCCAGGTTCCGGCGAACCGGCGCCCATTCCGGCTGGCTGGCGGGCTGAAAAGAGCGGCTGGGGCGCATGAACATTTCTTGGCTGCCAGGAAGCGGCCCCGTTTTCTGGCAGCCATCAATCTGAGAGGCTATCCGGTGGAGTTCACGATCCTCGACAACGGCTTCAAGGTAGACGGTGGGCGGGTCACGTACCAGTGGTTTCGGCTGGCTGACCCGTCCGGCCGCGCCTTCAGCCGCGTCGTGGCCTTCCGCGAGCTGACCTACCTGCCTATCGAGATGCGCGACGATCCCGACGTGCTGGGCAAGCAGTGGGCCGCGCTCCGGGGCCTCTACAACGCGTCCGCCGACTTCTGCTACACCGCGTTGGGCGTCTTCCAGCCGGAGCGCCTGGGCGTGGTGCAGTTCTACGGCGCGGCGGCCGAGGCTGATATCGAGTTCACCGCGGCCAGTGAGGCGCTGCGCCGCCTGGCGGCCGTCGAAGCTACCCTGGCGAACTACCCGCAGTCGCGCACGGTCTTCCCCGAGCTGATGCGGGTGGAGCTGCTCACCGATCGCCTGCGCCGGCTGCCGCGCCTGCTGGCGATCCTCGGCCACCCCGACCCGCGCCTGGCGCAGAAAGGCCTGGGCCGCGACGGGGCCATCGGCCAGGCCGACGACGAGCTGCTGAGCCAGCAGGGCGAGAACCTGCTGCGCGGCCTGGCACGGCTGAGCGAGGATTTCGTCTTCCTGGTCACCGCCGCGCACGTGGCCCGGCCCGTACTCGCCGGCGGCCTGGTGCGCATGGCTCGGGTGGCCAGCCAGGTCGCCTCGCGCCAGCGCGGCAGCATCGGCGCGGGCTTCTCGATCGCCATCCCGCTGGCCGCCGCGCTCTCCAACGCCTATGCCCAGAACTTGGGCCGGTCCGAGAGCGCCAGCCACAGCCAGGCCGAGACGGTCAGCGAGGGGTGGAGCCAAAGCGAGTCGCAGTCGTGGGGTCACTCCGTCGGCGAGAGCCAGAGCCACGGCGTCAGCCACACCGAGAGCACCACCGTGACCGACACGGTCGGCTCGGCCCACGGCGTCTCGGCCAGTTCCGGCTGGGGTCACACCGACAGCGTAGCCAACACCGCATCCGGCGCCCACACCGATAGCGTCAGCCACACCGATTCGGGCTCGCACACCGACAGCGCCAGTCATACCGATTCCGGCTCGCACACCGAGAGCAGCAGCACTGGCGTCGCGCATTCCGAAGGCACGAGCTGGGGCACGTCGGACGGCGCGAGCAGCGGCTGGTCGGCCAGCGCCGGCCACACCGAATCCGCGGGCCAG
>JAPKMS010000116.1 GCA_026645775.1 Anaerolineae bacterium | reverse complement strand
TGGCGGGCGTTCGCCAGGGCGGTCTCTGCGCCGGTCCGTGCGGCTTCGGCCTGCTTCACCTGCGCCTCGGCCTGGGCCACGCGCGCTGCCTGCGGCTGCGCCGTGATGCGGGCCAATTCTGCACGCGCGGCGGCTACAGCAGCCTCGGCCTGCACCTTGCGGGCGCTCAGCTCTTCGGCATCCAGTTCCACCAGCGCCTGGCCGGCCGTCACCGCATCCCCCTCGGCGGCGCGCACCTGGACGGCGCGGCCGCCCAGGTCAGCCGCGACCGCGTATTCGGTCGCTTCGATGGCGCCGGAGGCCGTGATCGCGGCGGCACCGGTGGCGGCTGGCTGGTCAGCGGTCGCTGCTTGGGCCGCCGGGCCGCAATCTGCCGCCGCACAGAAGGTCGCGTCCGCGGGCATGCCGGGTTTGAGCGCGCCGTCCGGGTTAGCCACCGCGACATCGACCGCAAAAACCAGGTTGGATCGCGCGTCGCGGGTCTGCACGTTTTTGGGGGTGAACTCGGCTCGGTCGGCGATGTGCGTCACGGCGCCGGTGATGACCCGACCGGGCAGCGAATCGACGGCGATGCGCGTCAGGCCACCCACGGCCACCTGACCGATCTGCGTTTCCGGCACATAGAGCGTGAGCGTGACCTCGCTGAGGTCGGCAATCTGCACGATGGCGGAACCGGGCGCGACGACTTCTCCGGCCTGATGCGCCACCGCGGTGACCGTGCCGGCCCGGGGGGCGACGATGCGGGCCTGGGCCCGACGGGTTTTCAGCGCCGCCAGGGCCGCAGCCGCCTGGTCGACCGCGGTCTGGGCCGCGGCGATCTGTTCCGGGGATGCGCCGGCGCGCACTACATCCAGGTTCGCCTGGGCGACCTCCACGGCCGCGGCCGCGAGGGCGTGCGCCGCGCCGGCCGCGGCAGCCTGGCCGCTTAAGGTCTGCGCGGCGGTGCGCTGGCTCCGCAGATCGGCCAGCGTCTGGCGGGCGGCATCCCGCACGGCCCCCGCGCTGATCGCCCGGGCGTGTGCTTCCCAGGTGCGCTGGCTGGCGAGGTTCCATTGCAGCCGTGCGGCCCCCAGCTTGTCGGCGGGCGCGTCCACGTGGACCGGGTCGCCGCCGGACACGGGCACATCGACCCCCTGCGCCAGCGATTCGACGGTGCGCGCCCACAGCGCCTGCTCCAAATCCGCCGCGGTCGCGGCGGCCCCCGCGGCCGTCACCTGTTCTCCCGCCACCTCCAGCGCCGCAGCGGCCTGGGCGATCTTCACGTCAAGCTCGTTGGGCGCGTCTATCAGCGCCAGGGCATCCTGCCAAATCGTGTACGCCGCGTCCTGGCCGGCCTGGGCCTGGGCCACGCCGGCCTGCGCCACAGCCTTATCTGCCTCGCGCGCGCCGGCCTGCAGCGCCGAGACTTGCGCTTCGGCCACGCGTTTGGCGGCCTGCGCCTGGGCGGTCTCCGCATCGATCAACGCCGTATCCAGTTCCGCGATCAGATCACCCGCCGCGACCTCCTGTCCCTCGGCCACCCGGAGGTTGGCGATCCGGCCGCCGATCGTACCGGCGATGTCCAGCGTGTGCGCCTCGATGGCGCCTGAGGCGACCAGGGCATTGTCGATTTCCGATTTCGGAACGCGGATTTGCGCGATCCAAGTGCCGGCCGCCGTCCACCCTGCGCGGCCCCAAGCCAGGAGCGGCGCGCGAAAGATGACCCCGGCGGCCAGCAGGAGCAGGATGAGAAGGATGGGGATTAGTTTTTTCATCATTTCACGCCCTCAACGAATCCTCGCAATAAACACATCTTCCAGGCTTGGTGGGATGACCAGCATCTGCGCGACGGTTACGCCGGCCGCGGTGAGCGCGGCCTCGGCCTGCGGGATCAGGCTGACCACGCCTTCAGCCACGGCGTGGACGCGCGCACCGTAGAGCGCAACCTCTTCGAAGGTGCCCAACGCTTTGAGGGCTGGCAGCGCCAGCTCGGTGGGCCGGCACTCGACCTCCAGCACCTGACCGCGCATCTGGCTCGCCTTGATCTCGGCCGGGCTGCCCTGCGCGACGATCTGCCCGCGGTGGATGAACGCCAGCGACTGGCACTGCTCGGCCTCGTCCATGTAGTGCGTGGTGACGAAGATGGTGGCGCCGTCGGCCGCCAGGGTGTAGAGCAGCTCCCAGAACTGGCGCCGCGAAACCGGATCGACGCCCGCGGTGGGCTCGTCCAGGAAGATGATCTGCGGCTGGTGCAGGATCGCGGCCCCCAATGCCAGCCGCTGCTTCCAGCCGCCCGCCAGGTTGCGCGTCAGCTCGCGCTCGCGGCCGATCAGCCCGGCCATCTCCAGGACGAAATGTTTGCGTTCGGCCAGCAGCCGGCCACGCACGCCGTAGGTGCGGCCGTAGAAGTCGAGGTTTTCGACTACCGTCAGGTCGTTATACAGGCTGAAGCGCTGCGACATGTAGCCCGCTCGCGCCCGCACCTGCTCTACCTGGCGCTCGCAGTCGAACCCCAGGATCGTCGCCCGCCCGGCCGACGGCTTGAGCAGCCCCAGCAACATGCGGATGGTGGTGGTCTTGCCTGAGCCGTTGGGACCCAGGAAGCCGAAGATGCTCCCGGTCGCTACGGCGAAGTGGATGTGATCCACCGCAACGAAGCGGTCGAAGGTCTTGGTGAGATCTTCGGTCAAGACGGCGGGTGGGGGTGTAATCTTCAATTCTCAGTCGTCCTTCGGCGTTCCTGGATCAGCGAAATAAACGCTTCCTCAACGCGCGGGGTCGTCTGTTTGATCTCCGTGACCGCAATGCCGGCGGCCGCCAGCGCGGCGCGGAGGCGGGGGGCGGCTTCAGCGGCCTCGGCCACGAAGACGTGCAGCACGTCGCCGTAGGTTTGCACCTCCAGCACGCCGGGTAGAGCGCGCACGATGCGCCGGGCGGCGGGCACATCGGCGGTCCAGACCGCCAGCAGATCGCCGGGCACGCGTTGGCGGAGCGCGTCGGGGGTGTCGCATTCCACGATCCGCCCCTCGTACATCAACCCGACCCGGCTGCAGCGCTCGGCCTCGTCCATGTACGGCGTGCTGACGAACAGCGTCACGCCCTGCACGTGCAGCCCGGCCAGGATGTCCCAGAACTCGCGGCGGCTGATCGGATCGACGCCGGTGGTGGGCTCATCCAGAAAGATCACCCGGGGCGCGTGGATCAGGGTGCAGGCCAGCGCCAGCTTCTTCTGCATGCCGCCGGAGAGCGCGGCCGCGCGGCGCTTCGTGAACTCGGTCAGCCGCGCAAAGCCGAGCAGCTCGTCGACGCGCCGGCGGCGCTCGGCCCCGCGCACGCCGAACACGTCGGCAAAAAAGCCCAGGTTCTCGGCCACGGTCAGATCGCCGTAGAGGCTGAATTTCTGCGGCATGTAGCCGATCTCGCGGCGGATGTGCTCGGCCTGGCGCCGCGTATCGAAGCCGAGGATGCGCGCTTCGCCCGCGCTGGGCAGCATCACCGCGGCCAGCAGGCGCAGCGTCGTCGTCTTCCCCGCGCCGTCCGGCCCGATCAGCCCGAAAATCTCCCCGGCCGCAACGGACAAATCCAGGCCATCCACCGCGGCCACCTTGCCGAACCGGCGGGTCAGATTGTGGGTTTCGATGACAGGTGTTTCTTCAGGCATGGCGAATCAGCAAATCAATGAATGGCGAATGGCAAAGAACCATTGTACATCGTACATCTAACATCGTACATTCCACATTCCACATTCCACATTCCACATACCGCGCTACTCCAACCGCTTCCGAAACCTCACCACCGCCAGCGTGAGGATGGCGACTCCGAAGACGGCCAGCGCGGCCACCTGCGGCAGCAGGATTTCCATACCGTTGCCCTTCAGCACGATGCCGCGGTCGATGACCAGGAAATAGGTCAGCGGCACGACCTTGCTCAGCCATTGCAGGATCTTCGGCATGGCCGAGATGGGGAACATGAAGCCGGACAGGAACACAGACGGCAGGATGGTGAAAAATGCCAGCATCATGGCCTCCTGCTGCGTGTGCGCTGCCGTCGAAATTAACAGGCCGATCCCCAGCGCGCTGAGCAGGAAGAGCGCGGCCAACGCCACCAGCAGGATGACGCTGCCGTTGATGGGCACCTTGAACCAGAGCGTCCCCACCACGAGGATCTCGAGCATCGCCATGAACGCGACCAGCACATAGGGTGCGATCTTGCCCAACATCAGCTCGGGCGCGCGGATCGGGGTGACGATCAGCCCCTCGAGCGTGCCCTGCTCGCGCTCGCGCACGATCGCGACCGCGGTCAGCAGCGCGGTGAG
The DNA here is from genome assembly GCA_026645775.1 of Anaerolineae bacterium. Classification (GTDB taxonomy): domain Bacteria; phylum Chloroflexota; class Anaerolineae; order CG2-30-64-16; family CG2-30-64-16; genus MO66. The sequence continues at coordinate 680 of JAPKMS010000116.1, read as the reverse complement.
CGTCTGGAGGATCAGGCCGATGAGTGCGGGCACCATGTAGTTGGCGCTGATCATGTTCGGGTTGTACCAGACGCGCGTCTGCACGTCCACGCCGGGGAGCGCGCTCAGGGTCACGCCGCCCCGGCGCAGCAGGCTCTCCGCGATAGTCGCGCCGTGCGCCTGGCCGATGGCCGCCGCGGATGTCAGCGCGGTATTGGCGACGGTGGGGTCCGAGCCGTCGATCACCATGCTCACTTCGGCCCGTGCGCGGCGCGCCAACCGGTCCGCATACCCCGGCGGGATGGTCAATCCCACCCGCGCCTGCCCGCTGTCGATCAGATAGGCCAACGCCTGGTCCGTCTGCACGTAGAAATCCAGGTCGAAATACGCCGAAGCCCGGTACGCGTCGGCCAACGCCCGGCTGGCCGCGCTGCGATCCTGATCGAACACGGCCATCGGCAGGTGTTTGATGTCGCTGGTCACCGCATAGCCGAAGACCACCAACTGGAAGATCGGCAGGACCAGCACGATCGCCAGCGTGCGCGGGTCGCGGCGGATGTGGATGAACTCCTTCCGCATGATGGCGAGGATACGTGAGAGGGCGCCGAGAGCAGGCATGGTGGCTCGAATCTGGAATCTGGAATCTGGAATCTGGAATCTGGAATCTGGAATCTGGAATCTGGAATCTGGAATCTGGAATC
>JAPKMS010000115.1 GCA_026645775.1 Anaerolineae bacterium | reverse complement strand
TCCCGTCTGAGCCGGTGTCGGTGAACGCCAGGAACGTGCCGCGATGCGCGGTCGGAACCGTGGGGTCGTTGATGCTGAAATCGCGGACATGCGTCTCGTAGATGACGATGTCCTCAGGCGCGGCTAACGCCGGCTTCGCGAAGCTGTCCCAGCCGTCCGGTTTCAGATCGGCGTCGGCCAGGTCCACGAACTGGCTGCGCGGATCGGCGGCGGCGGCCGTGTCCGCGGAGAGACTGACCGCGTAAGGATCGGTGACCAGGTTGTGGACCACCTGGTCCAGCGACGGCACGTAGACCTCCACGTCGAACAGGTAGAACTGGCGATCCCAGCTTGCGTCCCCTTCCACGGACCAGGTGCCAGAAGCGGCGTGCAGCGTCATGGGATAGCTTCCCGCTTCCGGGCCGGTCGCTGTGGCGTAGCGACGCAACGTGACCGATTTTGCCGTAGGCGCCCAGACCTTCAAGGTTAAGGCTGAGGCTGAGGCTGAGGCTGAGCTGTAGACAGGGCCGAGTGTTTCCGCGGCTGCTTCGGCGGCGTAGAGGTCGTCCAGCACGCCCTGGATCTGGGCGCGGGTGGCGTCAAGCCGGCGCCCGCCGCCATCATAGCTGGCGACGACGACCTGGCCCCGCAGCAGCGATTTTGCATCTTTCGCGGCCAGGCGGGCCGTCAGCCGCACCATGCCGGTCGCGTTGGGGTTTTTCGGATAGCCGCTCACCGCGCCATCGGCCTTCAGCGCCACGAAGCACGGGCCGGCCGGATCGGGGAAGGCGCAGGGTGTGATCTCGGCTTCGGTGGTCATGCCGCCGTCGGGGTCATAGAGCAGCCGGTAGCTCGCCCCGGCCGCGCCGCCCCAGGCGATCGTGCCGGCATCCAACCACATCGCCCGCGCATCCTTCACCGCGAGGGGGCCGGCCGCGGCCGTTGCGCCGACGGTATAGCCGTAGTTGCCGCCGCCGTCGTTGTCGTAGGTGATCGCCATCAGATCGGCGTCCGCGCCCGCGATGGCGGCCACATCACCGGAGGTGAAGACGTAGTAGCTGACCGTCGCACCCTCGGCCTGGCTGGGGATGGTGGCGCCGTAGCGCGTGCCGCTGCCCGCCATCTTGACCACCTTCGACGCTTCCCAATCGCCGCCGACCGCGTAGCGCAGCCAGAGCGCCTGCCCCGTGGCCCCGTCGGTCTGCGCGGACACAGCCACCGGATCGCCCGCCGCCGGGCTGGCCGGTGCGCGGCTCACGCCGGTGATCGCAACGGGCGCGGCGCCGAACCGGAAGAGCACCCCGCGGCTGTCGCCATCCCATTTGAAGACGTAGACGCTGCCCCGCAGGTGATCGAAGCTGCTGTTGCCGCCCGCCGCAGAGAAGTTGGCGGCGATCTGCCCGAACGCCAGCGCAGCGCCATTTCCATACCAACGGTCCGGGCCCCGGAAGAACTTGAACTCGCTGGTCGAGTCGCTGGCCGCATCCATCGGCGCGGTGACGTGGCTGAAGGTCCCGCCCAGGCTGTCGGACATGCCCCAGGCGCCCCACTCGTTCAGCTCACCGCGCACCTGCACGCCGGCGAGGGACGTCTCGCCGGCCGGGAGCGTGCTGATCGACCACGCACGGCCGGCTTGTCGCCAAATGGCGGCGGCCGTAAGCAAAACTAACAGGAGCACGAGCGCCACGAGGCGGATCGGCCGGCTTATTTTCATCGCGTAACCTCTTGAGCGAATTGTGACTGACGCTCAGCCATCAGGCTATTTTAGCGTCATTGTTGGGCAGGCTCAAATCAGAGGGGGGACTCTCATCTGAAACGCTTGATCCCCATGCCAACGTCAGATTGACAGGGGCGCGGTGTCGTCGTAGAATCCACGATGCTGACAGGGGGACGCATCGTGTCGAGCAATGGCTACACTCCCCCTTGACGCTGGGAGACCGCATCATGTCCTACCACGAAACGATCCAGAGCCTGGCCGGAGACCCTGAGAAACTGGAGCTGGCTTACCGCCAAGCCGTCACAGCCGGGGATGAGACGGCCTTCGCGGAAGCGATCGAGGCCAGCTACGCGCACGCGGGCGATGATGTGCTGCTGGCGGCCTGGCACTACCGCCTGACCGCCGCAGCGGCCAAAGTCAAAGGCCGCGTCGTCGCCTGGGGCTGGGCCTTGCCCCTGGGGCTGCTCAACGGCCTGCTGCTCTGGCTGCTGTCTGATGACCGGCGTTTCAGCATCCAGTTGACCAACCCGCTGAACGGCCAGGTCTACACCTTTATACCTGCCGTATTATTGCTGGCCGCGCCCATCAGCGCCGCGCTGATCGCGCTCTTCCTGACGCTGGCCGGCAAACGGCGCTGGGGCCGCGCGGTGGCCGTCGCGCTGGGGCTGGCCGCGGGCGCGGCCTATGTGCTGCTGCTCTTCCCTCACCTCTGGCCACGGCTGTTCCAGGAGCAATATCTGACCTTGATGGTGCTGCACCTGGGCATCTTGGCCTGGGCCGGGGCCGGGGTCGTCGCGCTGGCCCGGCGGGACAACCGGGAGAACCGCTTTGCGTTTCTCCTCAAGACGCTGGAGGCGTTCGTAGTGGGCGGGCTGCTGGCCATCGCCGGCGGCGTGTTTACCGCCATCACCTTCGGCCTGTTCGCCGCGCTGGGCATCGAGCTGCCCCAGACCGTGCAGCGCCTCTTCATGGCCGGCGGCGGCGGACTGATCGCGGTCGTGGCCGTGGCGCTGGTCTACGAGCCCCGGCTGGCGCCGGCGGAGCAGGCGTTCGACGAGGGGCTGAGCAAGCTGGTGGCCCTGCTGATGCGCCTCCTGCTGCCGTTGACGGTGGGCGTTCTGGTGGTTTACCTGGCTTTCATCCCCTTCAACTGGCGCGAGCCCTTCGAAAACCGCGATGTGCTGCTGATCTTCAACGCGATGCTCTTCGCGGTGATCGCCCTGCTGGTGGGCGCGACACCGGCCCGCGCGGCTGAGTTGGATGAAAGGGGCCAGGCCTGGCTGCGCCGCGGCGTGATCGCGCTGGCCGCGCTCAGCCTGCTGGTCAGCCTTTATGCGCTGGCCGCGATCCTCTACCGCACCGCCAACGGCCGCCTCACCCCCAACCGCCTGCTCTTCATCGGCTGGGATGTCGTCAACATCGCCATCCTGGCCGCGCTGTTGATCGGGCAGATGCGGGCCGGGCGGGTGCGCTGGCTCGAGGCGATGCACCGCACCTTTGCCGCGGCCATCGTGCTCTACCTGGCCTGGTCGCTGGCCGGGCTGCTGGCGCCGCCCTGGCTGTTCCGAGGTGCGCCGGCCGATGTGACCGGCCTGCCGGAGAGCGTCCAGTACGTCCTCTACGAGCGGGCGGATCCCATCCTGCTCAAATGCTACGGCAGCCCGCACATCTATCTGCTCAAGGAAGGGCACAAGCTCTGGGTGAAAGACATCCCCACCTTCGAGGCCGAGGGCTACCGCTGGAGCGACGTGGTTCTGGATGTCCCGTGTGACGATCTGCGCCGCCTGCCCGACGGCGAGACGATCCCGCCCAACAGCGGCCCGCCGCCCCAGCCATGAGGCCACACATCCGTGCTTGAGAAACCGGATCTCCGCGAGGACGCCATCGCCGCCTGCCTGCAGGATGCCTACGGGCTGTGCACCGTCCAGGTTGTCTTCCTGCCGCTCGGGGCCGACCTGAACACGGCGGTCTATCGCGCCGTGACGGCCGATGGTGCGCCCTACTTCGTCAAGCTGCGCCGCGGCGACTTTGCCGAAATCGCCGTGGCGCTGCCGAAATATCTCAGCGATCTCGGCATCCGCCAGATCATCGCCCCCCTGGCGACCCGGGCCGGGCGGCTCTGGACCGACCTGGGCCCCTTCAAGGTGATCCTCTACCCCTTCATCGAGGGACACAACGGCTATGAGGCCAACCTGACGGATCGCCACTGGGTCGCGTTCGGGGCCGCCCTCAAACGCATTCACACGGCCGCCGTGCCGCCAACCCTCACAAACAGCATCCCCCAGGAAACCTATTCTCCCCGGTGGCGCGACATCGTGAGACGGTTCCTCGCGCGGGTTGAGGAGGAGTTATTTGCCGACCCCGTTGCGGCAAAGCTCGCGGCGTTCCTGACACTCAACCGGACCGAGGTGTTGGATCTCGTCGACCGCACCGAGCGGCTCGCTCAGGCGCTCCAGACCCGGCCGCCGCCGTGCGTCGTGTGTCATTCCGACCTGCATGCAGGCAACATCTTGATCGCGGCCGACGGCGCCCTCTACATTGTCGACTGGGACAGCCCCATCCTGGCGCCTGTGGAACGTGATCTGATGTTTGCGGGCGGCGGCCAATTCGGCGCCGCCCGCACCCCGGATCAGGAGGAGACCCTCTTTTACCGGGGCTACGGCCCGACCGCGATCGATCCGACCGCGCTGGCGTATTACCGTTACGAGCGGATCATTGAAGACATCGCGGTCTTCTGTGAGCAGTTGTTCCTGAGCGACGATGGCGGCGAAGACCGCGAGCAAGCGCTGCGGTACCTGGTCTCAAACTTTCTCCCCGACGGCACGATCGCGATCGCCCGCCAGGGAGAGCGGAAAGAGGCAAAGAAAATGACGGACGCGCGAGTGGGGGCATTGCTGGCCCGGCTGGAACGGGGCCAGCGCAGGACGCATGAAACGCTGGATGCCCTGACCGCCGACCAGTGGGAGACCCCGGTCTACCCCGGCGACCCGCGCTGGACCGTGCGCGGGGTGCTGGCTCACTGCGTCTCTGCGGAAGAGCGGCTGCTGGAGCTGGCCCAGGATGTGGCCGCGGGCGGCGCGGGCGCGCCGGAGGGCTTCGACTTCGATGCCTTCAATGCCGGGGAACAGGAGCGCCTGGCGGATCAGCCTTCGCAGCAGCTCCTGGCGGCGCTGGACGCCGTCCGCCGGCGCACGCTTGCCTGGGTGGCAACGTTGAACGGCCAGCAGCTCGATCAGGTCGGGCGCCATCCGGCGCTCGGACAGATCAACGTGGAGGCGATGATCACTGCCATCTACGGCCATCAGCTTCTGCACATGCGCGACTTGCCCAGCGCAACGCGCTACCGTGAACCGGCCTGAGCCGAGCGCCGCTCACCCCTGCTTCCAAACCACTATGAGTGTGCGATTGATGGCCGCAACCACGAGCATGACTGTCCCCAGGGCCGGCCGGTTTGATTGAAAGAGGATCAATGCCGCAAGGCTGAGTATACCCGAAAGAAACCGTGAGTACCAGAACCCCGTTAAAACCGCCCGATATCGACGCGCATCCCCGTCGTGGTTGTGGTAGAATGAGGGCCCAAGGACAAGGAGGAAACATGCCAGGACAAGATCACGAGTTCACGATGCGCTTTCTTGCCGGCCCCGAAAATCGGAACATGTACGGGAACGTTCATGGCGGTTCCATGATGAAATGGATGGATGAAGGCGCGGGCACGTGTGCGGCGGGGTGGTGCGGGCTCCCCTGCGTCACCGTGGCAGTCAGCGGCATCACGTTTCACAAACCCGTTGCCATCGGCCACATCGTCGAGGTCCGGGCCCGGCTGATCAACACCGGCCGCACCAGCATGCACATTGCAGTCAACGTCAGCTCTCGTGATCCGCGCTTTGGCACGTTTGAGCATACCACAAGCTGCATGATGGCGTTTGTGGCCCTGGATGCCGAAGGCCGCCCCACCCCCGTGCCCAAGTGGGAGCCCACCACCCCCGAAGACCTCGCCTTACAGGCCCGCGCGATACGCCTCAAGGAGTTGGGCCAGGATATCCAAGAAGAATTGGTTGCGTTTAAGTTGGTGGGAGAAGCCAAATGTTGAAGTGCAATGCCCGCCCTCTTCCAGCCTACCGCACCGGCAGCCATGCGCTCACCGTGCAGCCCTGACCCGGAGCGGAGATGATATTGAGATGCCCACCGTACAAAATCGTGCGCTCGTGCATCCCCATGAGGCCAAAGTGGCCGGCGCGCGCCAGGTCGGTGGGCTGTTCGGGCGGGGTGAAGCCACGGCCATCATCCTGCACGGTCAGGGTCAGCCCGCCGGGGGCGAATGCCACACGCACCGTGACGCTCTGCGCCGCCGCGTGCGCGGCGACGTTGGCCAGGGCCTGCTGGACGATGCGGTAGGCGGCCAGTTCCAGGTCGGGGGCCAGGCGCACCGTCTCGCCGGCCACGTCAAGACGCACCGCAAGCCCATGCCACGCCTCTGTCTGCTGCGCCAGCATCTCCAGCGCCGGCACGAACCCCAGGTCTTCCAGGTAGATCGGCCGCAGGTCGCCGATCAGCCGGCGCAGGCTGACGAGCTCGCCGTCAATCAGCCCCTCAAGCTCTGCCAGGCGGCTGGCCGTGCGGGCCGGGTCGGCGGCCTGGCCCGCGGCCGCTAGCGCCAGCGCCTTGCGCACCATCTGAGCACGCTGCTTGAGCGCGATCAGCGCTTGCACCGTGTCATCGTGCAGCTCATGGGCCAGCCGCGACCGTTCTTCCTCCTGCGCCCGCGTCACCGCGCTCAGGTAGTCGCGCATCCCCGCCTGGTAGGCGCGGATACGGTCGGACATCTGGGCCAGCGTGACACGCAGCTCGTCCACCTCCCGCACCCCGCCCACCGGCTGCTTGACCGCATCGAAATCGCCCCAGGCGACGCGCGCGGCGCGGCGATCCAACTCTTGCAGCGGCCGGACGACGTTGACGACGCCGAAGGAGATGGCAAGCAGTGCGGTGAGCGCGACGAAGAGCAGCACCAGCGGCAGGTATTCGACCTCGCTCACGCCCATCGAGGCGATCGCCCGCGCATCTTCCGCGGTGACGAGCATCCAGCCGGGCGGATCCACGCGGGCGTAGGTCACGAGCAGATCCTGCGAACCGGCCTGCATCCGCATCGTGCCGACCCCTTCGGCGGGGAGCGGCGGCAGGGTCGCCAGGAGCGTCGGGTCTACGGCCAGGCCGGTGGGGTGGTGGTGGATGGGCTGGCCGGCGGCGTCGAAGACAAAGATCGCCGCGTGGCTGCCCATCTCGCCCAATTGGCCGCTATCCGCCAGGCTCAGGCTCTCGGTGGGGAGCGCGGCAACCCATACGCGGCTGGCCGGCGCGGGCACGCCGACGAGCAAGAGGGTCGCGCTCCCGGCCGCGACGAGCACCTGGTACTGCGGTTGGGCGGCGGCGGCAATCTCCTCGGCCAGCAGGCGCGTTGCCTGATCGGTCGGCCAGGCGACAGCCGCCTCCGAGGCGGCAAGGGGATGGCCTGCGGCGTCCAGCAGCGCCAACCCGGCGGGGTAACTATCCTGCAAGCCGGCGGCCAGCGCGCCGATGTCGCCCTGCGCCAGCCGCCCATCGGCCGCGGCGCGCGTGAGCTGGGCGGTCTTCGTCTCGATCTCGTGCGCCAGGCGGTTGGCCTCGGCCAGCGTCAGACCGCGATCGCGGTCGGTGGCGAGCTGCGTCATGGCTTGCCGGTGGCGGGTGATGCTTGCCAGCGACAGGACGATCAACACGACCGCCAGCGGCAGGATCGTCCAGAGCAAGAGTTGTACGCGCAGGCCGCGCAGGCGACGGATGAACATCAGCTTACTCGTCTTCTAACACGATCCAGCCCAGCTTCAACGCCTTCGTCACCGCCTCGGTGCGCGAGGCCACGCCGAGCTTGCCATAGAGGTTCGCCATGTGGCCCTGCACCGTGCGGTCGCTGATGCCCAGCGCCGCGCCGATGGCCTTGTTGGTCAACCCCTGGCCGGCCAGGCGGAGGACGGCCAGCTCGCGCTCACTGAGCGGTTCCACCTGGTCGCCGGCCGCGGCCGGTTTGCCGGTGGTCATCTGCGCCACGACTTTGGCCGCCACGGCCGGGTCGAGCGGTTTGCCGCCGGCCGCTACTGCTCGCACCGCCCGCACCAGGTCATCGCTGTCGGCGCTTTTGAGCAGGTAGCCATCAGCGCCCGCACGCAGCAGCGCAAAGACGTAGGGATCGTCCTCGTAGGCGGTCAGGATCAGCACGCGCACGTCCGGCTGGGCCGCCTTGATCTGCCGGGTGGCCTCCAGCCCGGTGACGCGCGGCATCTGGATGTCGAGCACGGCCACATCGGGGTGATGTTCCGCGGCCAGGCGGACGGCCTCCG
>JAPKMS010000114.1 GCA_026645775.1 Anaerolineae bacterium | reverse complement strand
CTGGAATGCCTGGCGCACCGCCCCGCTGGCCCTGCGCCGCGCCTATCGGCAAGCCACGGCGGCGCTGCCGGAACCCTGGCCCGAGCTTGCCCTCAAGCAGCTTGCAAACTTACCGGCCGCCTTCACCGCGCCCCAATTGGCCCAGGCGGTGCTCGGCCAGGAACCCACGCTGGCCGCCTATTTCACGGCCCACTTGCCTGACATCGCGGCGCTCGACGCCGCCGCCGCCGGCTTGCTTGAGACGCTCACCGCAGATTGGGGCGCACTCACGCCCGCAGCACCGGCAGAAGCCGTGAAGCTTTTCAGCCTGACAGCCCAGGGCCGCTGGCTGATCGGCCCTGGCCGCGACGATTTTCCGGGCTTGACCCAGATGCAGGATGCCGATCCGGCCGCCTGGCTGGATGCACAAGCGGATGCTGGCTGGCGCCTGACCGTGTCCCCGTGGGCGCCGCCCGTGTACCTCGCGCACCTGGCAGCTTATGCCCGGCATCTTGACCTTCCCCCCGCTCCACCCTCTGTCCCTTTGACAGGCTCAGGGCAGGGGGCACGGGGCGTCGGTGTATATCATTTCTATCATCTGAATGAGGCCACCGTTGCGGCCGCCGCCGCCGCTGGTCATGGGTTGCCAATCCTGCTGGCAGCGCTTGCTGGCCTCGGCGTCCCACTCAGCCCCGCCCAACTCGCCACCCTGCAAGCCTGGCTCGCACGCGGGCAGGAGCTGCAACTTTTAACCTTGCCGCTCCTGCGTGCGGCGGGCCCCGAGTTGCTGGCGCGGCTCCTCACGCATGCGGATGTGCGTGCCGGCCTCGGCGAGCTGCTCTCGCCCACGCTCGCTGTGATCACCCTGCCCCCAGTCGACCTGGCCGCCCGCCTCCGCATTGCAGGCTTCTTCCCGCAGGGACCAGGCGCCAGAGATCAGGGGGCAGACGCCAGAAGTCAAACCGCAGGCAGTAAGGCGCTTGATGGCGCTTCTGATTCGCCCTTCGTCATTCGTCATTCGTCATCCCTCGCCGCCCTCTGGCTGGCCGGCCAGCTTTACGCCGCCCTGGGCGAGCACACGACTCTCCCGCTGCCGCCGCCTTTCGCCGACCTGACGGCGCTGCTGGCCGCGCTCCCGCCGCTGGATCAGGCCGTCGTCCAGGCGCAGTGGGAGACGCTGTGCGCTGATTGGCAAGCGCTACTCGACGGGCGCACCTTCGCGCCGCCGCCCGAGCCGAGCGACCCCGCGCACTGGCGGCCCCTGATTGAGTCCGCGCTGGCAGCCGGTCGCACGCTGACCCTGCGTTACTTCACCGCCGGCCGCAACGTCCTCACGCAGCGCACCGTGACACCCTACTGGATCGAAGAACACCGCGGCATCCCCTACCTGCGCGCCGATTGTCATCTCGCAGGGAAGGTTCTGCTGTTCCGGCTGGATCGGATTGTGGAGTTGGCAGAAGGGTAGATTGGTAGGTTGGCAGGTTGGTAGGTTGGTAGATTGGTAGATTGGTACACTGGTCCCCCAGTCTACCAAGTTACCAAGTTACCAGTCTACCAAGTTACCAGTCCACCAAGTCACCCGTGTACCAGTTTACCCATCTACCGTCTCACACCACCACCGACCCCACCTGCCGGTACATCTTCGCCCGCCCCAACATCGTCACCTTGCCCTGGCAGTTTTCGCACAGGTCATAGAAACGGATATCGTCCTCCTCGGGCTGGATCAGAGCCTTCAGCCGGGTCTTGAGCTTTTCCAGATCGGCCGGCCGCAACTCGCACTCGAACACGCTGTACTGCACGCGGTGGCCATACCCTTCCAGCGTCTTCATCACCTTGGTGCGCCGCCGATCGTTGGGCGTGTCATAGCTCACCACAACCCAATGCCGCCGGTTCCGCTGGGCCGGCGGTACTTTCTCGGCATCAGCCGGGTGCGGCGCTTTCACAGGGCCCTGGGGCGCCGCACCCGGCCGGCGCGCGGGCGGCGCCGACTCGTTATCGATCTCCGCAAACCGTTGCTTCAATTTCGCCAACGCCTCGGCCACGCGCTTGTCATCTGGCGGCATGTTGTCCATCCTTTCTGGGGGCAGGCGGTACTACGGGTAG
>JAPKMS010000113.1 GCA_026645775.1 Anaerolineae bacterium | reverse complement strand
CAGCAAAACCGGCGCGCGCCGGCTACTGGCGCGGCTTGCGCCGGCCGGGAAACACCAGTTGGCGCGTGAGCACCATGCCGTACTGATCCTTTTGTCCAGGTGTATGACTATATCTATCCGGGCAAAGAACATGGCCGCTTGGAAACCCGCCACCTGGCCTGTAGTCCAGCCCTCGCCACGTGCAGCTATCTCAAGTGGCCGGGCTTGGCGCAGGTGATGCGCCGAACGTGCCAACGCATCTGCCTGCGCACGGGCCAAGTTGAGCGCCGAACCCGCGACGGCTTGACCAGCCTGGATCGGACGTTGGCCGGCCCCCACCTCATTGAGCACTTCTGGCGCCAACACTGGACGATCGAGAATGGCAGTCATTATGTGCGTGACGAAACACTGGGCGAAGATCGCAGCTAAAGCCACATTGGCAGTGCATCACGCGTCATGGCGGCCTTGCGCAACGGCCTGATCGCATTGCTCCGCCATCACGGCGCATCACCGCAACGTGCGTTGCGGCTTATCGGCTGGACGGAAACATGAAACAGCCCTAATCTGCGCCGCGACGGCTACTCCCGCGGCGACGTTGACACCGACCGCGCCACCAACGAACACGCCTACAGCGACGCCGACCTCCACCGCGACTCCCACGGCAACGCCCACCCAAGGTTGGTCCTTCACCGGCAATCTCATCGCCGCGCGTTGGGGCTTTGGCCTGGCTGTGCTGTCCACTGGCCGTGTTCTAGCCGCTGGCGGTAGCAACAACAGCAGCCTGTTGGCGTCGAGCGAGCTCTACAATCCCGTCACGGGTGCCTGGTCGGCGACCGGCAGTCTGCGCACTGCCAGATCCGACGTCAACAACATGGTACTCTTGAACAACGGCAAGGTATTGGTGACTGATGGTCAGAACAGCAGCGGGAGCGACCTCTACACGGCGGAACTCTACGATTCGCAGACCGGGCAGTGGTCGTATACGGGCAGCCTCACCACTTCTCGGCGCGGCGCAACGCTCGTCGCGCTGGCGGATTGATAACGTCGTCGTGCGCAAATGGTCGAAGGCTTGTGTCCTGCGTCGCGTCGAGAGCCCAAGATCGAGCTCCCGACACGCTGTTTAGCGCACCTGCTCAGCGCACATTAGAGCCTTGAAGTGTGCGAAACCAGCGGTATCCCGCTCTGCCAACCCGCTATATGCCGTCGGCCTGGGCAAACTCGATTGTAGTGACGGCGACCGATCCTGCAGGGAATGTGCGCACTGTGACCCGACGGGGTAACCGGACGCTAAGCGTCTACCTCCCGCTGGTTCGGCGTTGAACGAGATCGGGAGGTGCTAGATTCGCCGTGCTATCGGGTCAGCGGTGTGAGCGGCGCGCACTATGCCGCTCATCCCGCTGATGTCTGAACCTCACAACCGCCACTTCTCTACCGGCGACGCACGCTTATGCGCGTTCTCCAGGTCCGCCTGGGCCAGCGAGAGGTAAGTCTGCACCATCTCCAGCGTCGTGTGCCCCAGCGCCATTTGCAGCTCGAACGCGTTCCCGCCGTTACGCAGGAAGTTCACCGCAAACGTGTGGCGGAACCGGTGCGGGTGGCAGTCCTGCACGCCGGCCTTCTCCCCCAGCCGGACCAGCAGCTTGAGCAGCGCGTCCCGGTTCAACGGATCCCCCTCGCTGCCCAGGAACAGCGGCGCGTTGACCGGCTCATCCTTGCGTTCGGTCGTCAGGTAGCGCCACAGCGTCTTCGCCGTGCGCGGGGAGATCGGCAGCGTGCGCTCCTTGTTCCCCTTGCCCAGCACCAGAATGCGCTTGTTGGTCAGGTCAACGTCCTTGATCGCCAGCCCGGCTAGCTCCGAGGCGCGCACGCCGGTGTCGAGCAGCAGCAGGATGATCGCCCGGTTGCGCAGCGCGGTGGCCACGGCATGGTCGCAGGCCCGCTTGCCGGGCCGCGTGTAGGTGCGCGAGCGCTCACCGTTCGCCAGCAACGTCTTGATATCCTCCTCGCTGAAAGGCGTGATCGCGCGTTTCTCCGGCTTGGGCCTGGGGATCTGGCGCAACAGGTGCTGGCTGACGATCCCCTCGGCCACCGCCCACGTCCACAGCGCCGATAGCCCGGTATGGATGTTGAGGATGGTCTTGTTGGACAGCCCCTTGGCCGGCCGTTTGGCCGCGCCAGCCGGGGCACGCGGGGTGGAGAGGTCGCCCAGGAAGCCCTTGATCTGGTCGGCCGTGATGCCGGCAAGAGGCACATCCGCGCCCAGGTAAGCTTGGAACTTGCGGAACGCGTTGGTATAATCAGCCACAGTGTGCGGGCTGAGATGCTGGGCCTGCTTCTCCAGCAGGAAGCCTTCGATGGATTGGGAGAGTGTGAGCTGTTTCATCCGTGCTGCCTCCGGTTGGGAAAACACAGGTCTGATAACGCTTCAGCCAGGTCTGATAACGTTTCAGGCGCTTTTTTTCTTCCCGAAAGGCAACCCATCCGTGCGGACATAGGTAGAGGATGATCCGGCGCTTACGCGAACCGGCGTCCTCACGGACAGCCCAAAATGGGTACCATGAGGACACCGGTAGGGGTAAAGTCGGGGAGAAAGGATTTGAACCTTCGACCTCACGGACCCGAACTACTGTTCGGGTTTTGCGACCATCCCGCTCACATCTACCCCAAAAAAGGCATCCGTGAGATGGCTGGTTCAAACGAACCTTGAGCGCTGCGGTTGTTTTTCCGTGAGCGCTCCGGCTGCCGTTTGCGCAACCACCGACCTCACGGAAAGCACCACCCATATCACGGTTCGACAAAAACCGTGAGCGCTGCGGTT
>JAPKMS010000112.1 GCA_026645775.1 Anaerolineae bacterium | reverse complement strand
GTCGATTACTACGTCACCTTCGACAGCATGGCCGTGGGCGCCGCCTGGAGCGAATACCTGATCAAGCAGGCCGGGGACACCAAGGGCAATCCGCTCTATCTGTACGCCGGCGCAGCCACCGACAACAACGCCTTCATCTTCTTCGAAGGCGCCTGGGAAAAAATCCAGCCCAAGATCGCCGATGGCACCTTCGTCATCAAGAACTCCCCCGAGGCCATCACCCTGCAGGGCAAGGCTACGCTGACCCGCGATGAAGAAGCCAAGATCATCGGCCAGGTCACCACGAACTGGGACTTCAACGCTGCCAAGAGCATCGCCGAGGCCAACCTGACCACGGCCACCACGGCCGATAAGGGCACCGTCTACATCCTCGGCCCCAACGACGGCACCGCCCGTGCCATCGCCGATGTCTTCGGCACCGACAAGGATGTCACGAAGTACTTCATCACCGGCCAGGACGCCGAGAAGGCCTCCGTGCAGTACATCATCGACGGCAAGCAGTCGATGACCGTCTTCAAGGATGTCCGCACTCTGGCGGCCGATGCCGTCGCCGCGGCCAACGCCTTCCTCGCCGGTCAGACCCCGGAGAAGACGACAACCTACAATAACGGCAAGATCGATGTGCCGGCGAAGCCGTCCGCCATTGTCACCGTCACCAAGGAAAACGTCAAAGCGGCCTTGGTTGACTCCGGCTATTACCAGGCTGGCGACTTCACGGGCTTGCAATAACAGACCCTCCTGCCCCCTCTCCTGGCCTTCACGTAGCGAAGGATAACGGGAGAGGGGGCGCGACCCTTCACAGGCAGGGTCTTTGCGAACGCAAATCTACGGCTGGTTTGCTTGCGTAAGCAAACCAGCCGTAGTGGAATAGGGACGTAGCTGGTTCCCCGCATGCTTCACTTCGTCAGGAGTTAGCGCCATGCCTGAACAACCACCCATCCTAGAGATGAAGAACATCACCAAGACTTTCCCCGGCGTGAAAGCCTTGAGCAACGTGAGCTTTCAAGTCGCCGCGGGTGAGATCCACTGCCTCGTGGGCGAAAATGGCGCCGGCAAGTCGACCCTTATGAAGGTCCTCAGCGGGGTCTATCCGCATGGTACCTACGACGGGGACATTCTTTTCAATGGGCAAGTGCAGAAATTCTCGGGTATCGCCGACAGCGAGAAGGTCGGCATCGCCATCATCTATCAAGAGTTAGCGCTCGTCCCCGAAATGACGGTCTACGAGAATATTTTTCTCGGCAATGAAATCAAAAGAGGCTTCATCGTTGACTGGAATGAGACCATCAAGCGGGCGACCGAAGCGCTCAAGAGAGTCAGACTCAACGTCAACCCGGAGACGAAGGTCAAAGATCTGGGCGTGGGCAAGCAGCAACTGATCGAGATTGCCAAGGCGCTGAGCAAGGATGTGAAATTGCTCATCCTGGATGAGCCGACCGCCGCCTTAAACGAGGACGACAGCGAAAACCTGTTGAACTTGATCCGTGATCTGAAAGAGCACGGCGTCTCGTGCGTGATGATTTCGCACAAGCTGAAGGAAGTCATCGCCATTGCAGATACCGTCACAGTCCTGCGCGACGGCCAGACGATTACCACACTGGATGCTCACAAGGGCCAAGTGACCGAACCTGTGCTGATCAAGCACATGGTCGGCCGCGAAATCAACAATATCTACCCGCAACGCCAACGCAGCCCGTTCCGGGCCGCGGCCGCGGTCGTGGAGGAAGCCCAAGCGGCCGGCGTGAAGGTCATCGCGTATGACCGGCTGATCACCGACACCAAGGCGGTGGACTACTACGTGACCTTTGACAGCCCCGCCGTCGGAGCACAGCAGGCGCAGTATCTGGTCAACCATGCGACGGGCAAAGGCAATCCGCTGTATCTCTATGCTGGCGCCTCAACTGACAACAACTCTTTCTATCTCTTAGGGGGCGCGTGGGGTGTTCTTCAACCCAAGATCGCCGACGGCACTTTCGTCATTAAGAACTCAAGCCAGGCTGTCAGCCTCCAGGGGAACGCCGTCCTGACGCGCGAGCAGCAGAACGCGATTATTCGCCAGGTCACCACCAACTGGGACCCCCGCACGGCCCGGAACTTGGCGCAGTCCAATCTGGCCCTGGTCAGCGCGGCCGATAAAGGCCACGTCTTTGTCCTCGCCCCCAACGATAACACCGCGCGCACGATTGCTGAGGTGTTCGCTGCCGATCAGGATGTGAAGAGCTGCCTGATCACCGGCATGGACGCTGAGGAAGCTTCCGCCCGCGCCATCCTGGACGGCAAGCAGTCCATGACCGTCTTCAAAGACGTCCGCACCCTAGTGCAGACCGCCGTCGACGCTGCCGTAGCGCTGCTCAAGGGCCAGGCTCCTGCGGTGAACGGCAGTTACAACAATGGTGCGCTTGACGTCCCCGCGCTTCAGTCGGCGGTCGTCTCCGTAGACAAGGCGAATGTCAAAGCAACCCTGATCGACTCCGGTTACTACGCCGGCGCGAGCGAGGCCAGTGCTTCCCGTGCGCCTGCGCCGTCGGGCAATCCCGTCGTGGGCGTCGTCCTCCCAACCCAGGATGAACCGCGCTGGATCCAGGATCAAAAACGCTTTCAAGATGCCTTCCGAGCGGCCGGCTACAACGTCGAAATCCTTTTCAGCCAGGGCGACGCGGCCAAAGAGAAAGCGAACGTCAAAGCGCTGTTAGGCAAGGGCATCAAAGTTCTCATCATCTGCCCACAGGGCGGCGGGGAGATCGTGCTCGAGGTCAAGAACTGGAACGCCTTCGATCCTGCATTGGGTCGGGATATCCTCCACGATGTGAACTTCACCGTCAGGAAGGGCGAGATCGTCGGCATTGCGGGCTTAATGGGATCCGGGCGGACCGAGTTGGCCCTGAGCCTGTTTGGCAATTCAAAAGCTTACCGGACCGAAGGTGAAATGTGGGTCAGCGGCAAGCAGCAGCACTTCAGCCATCCACATGACGCCATCGCTGCAGGCATGGCCTACGCGACCGAAGACCGCAAGGCTGCCGGCCTGATTCTGATCCAGGACATCAAGCAGAACACGACGCTGGCGAACTTGCAGGAAATCGCCCGGCGCGGTGTCGTTGATAGCAATGCCGAGATCAAGATCGCGGAGGAATACCGGCGTTCGCTCAACATCAAGACGCCGAGCATCGAGCAGAAGGTGGGGAACCTCAGCGGCGGCAACCAGCAGAAGGTCTGCATTGCCAAGTGGCTGTTTGTCAAGCCCGATCTGCTGATCCTGGACGAACCAACGCGCGGCATCGATGTGGGCGCCAAGTACGAGATTTACACGATTATGGCCAAACTGGTCCAGGAAGGCATGAGCATCATCATGATCTCGTCCGAGCTGCCCGAAGTTCTCGGCATGAGTGACCGGGTGTACGTCGTCTCAGCAGGCAGGGTCACCGGCGAGCTGCCGATCGAGGAAGCGACGCAAGAGAAGATCATGCAGTTGGCTACGAGCTAACAAGAAACTGGTATGCGTTTGTCGCCCATTGTGACTCATGAGATGCGCAGCCACATGCCATCTCGCCGCATCGCACTATCAGAATCCCTGCCTGCAGGGTTCATGACACCAGGAGGTTTACAATGACTTCTCGTCAGGCTGAAAAAGTCCAGGCCAAGCCGTCGTTCTTGCAAAGTCTGGGGAAAATGGTCCGGACGAACGCCCGTGACTACGGCATGTACATTGCCTTGGTTGTAATCGTGTTGTTCTTCACCATTCGGACGAACGGCCTCTTTATCGGGCCCCGAAACATCGCCAACTTGCTGAACCAGATGGGCTATATCGCCGTTCTGGCAACCGGCATGACGCTTGTCATCGTCATCCGGCATATCGACCTGTCGGTCGGTTTTCTGTCAGGTTTCCTCGCTGCGGTTGCGACCCTCGGCATGACGCAGGCGCACCTGCCCTGGTACCTCGTCATCCTCATGGCATTGGCGATGGGCGTTGTGGCAGGAACGGTGACGGCCCTCCTGGTAGCGTGGGTGGGCATTCCCGCCTTTGTCGCCACGCTCGGCGGCTGGTTGGTTTACCGAGGGCTGCTGTCTCTGACACTGGCCGGTCCGGGCACGGTCATCATTACCGACAAATCCTTCAATGCGCTCGGCAATGGCTACATTCCCGACATCTTCCCTGCTAACAGCCTGTTTTTGCCGGGAGTCCACAAACTGACCCTGCTCCTCGGCCTGGCGGCGATCGTCTTGTTCATCGTGAGCGACATCAACAGCCGCCGGAAAAAGCAAGCCTACGGCTTTGAGGTTACGCCGCCAAGTTTGTTCATCCTGAAGTTGGTCTTTATCGCGGTTGTGCTTGGCGCCATCACGTGGGTGCTCGCGGGCTACAATGGCCTCTCCTGGACGGCGGTCATCATGTTGGTCGTCGTAGCCGTCTACCAGTTCATGACGACACAGACGGTCCTGGGCAGGCACATCTACGCGATCGGTGGCAACCCGGAAGCGGCGCAGTTGAGCGGTATCAACGTCAAGCGCATCACCCTGTTTGTTTTCGCCTCGATGGGCCTGCTGGCCGCCCTGGCGGGCGTCTTGTTTGCAGCTCGCCTGCAAGCGGCGACACCCACGGCAGGAAACGGCTTCGAGTTGGACGCCATCGCCTCGGCCTTCATCGGCGGCGCATCGCCGGCCGGCGGCGTCGGCACGATCATGGGGTCGCTCATCGGCGCGTTGGTCTATATGTCCCTGACCAGCGGCATGAGCCTCATGAACACCGACGCTTCCCTGCAATACGTTGTCCGCGGCCTTGTGCTGGTAGCGGCCGTGATCTTCGACGTGTACACACGGCGCACGGGCAAGTAAGTCGTCTTCCCACTCAAAAACAGCAACGACGGCAGGCGTTCGCCCTGCCGTCTTGTTTTTGGATAATCGAGCAAATGTTGTACCATGAATCAGGCAGACGTAGGGCACTGCCTGATTCTGACGAATGAGTGTGACGAAAATGATGCAAGTACCGGGGGATACTGCCCGACGACGCACGCCGGCAGCCTTCTGGATTCTGCTAACGCTCTGGCTGCTGATCTTGGGGCTGGCAGCCGGCGCGGCGGTCGGACTGGCGCAGGTCTATCGCAGCGACCGCATCCTGGCCGCCATCAGCGCGTTGGACGTCGACCTGGGCGGGCTGACCGTGGCAGAGGCAACCGACCGGCTCAATGAGGCGTGGCAAGCTCGCGGCGTCACCCTGACCGCGGAGGAAATGAGCTGGACGCTGACGCCGGACAAGTTGGGGCTGCGGCTCGATGCCGACCTGATGGCGCGCCGCGCCCATGCCCAAGGCCGCGCGCCTGCCACGGCCGCCGCGATGCAGGACACCGTCAGCCGTTTGCTCGCCGGCCTGAGCCTCCTGCCGGTGCACGCCGCGCCGCGACAGATCGAGCCGGAATGGGATTTCGACCGGGCCGCCGCGGCCGAGACGATCCGCACGTTGGCCGCCCAAATCGACGTGTCGGCCCAGGATGCCGGTGTGCAAGTAGTGGACGGCCAGGTCACAACGCGGCAGGCTGCCACCGGCCGTGCGCTGGACATCGCCGCGACGCTGACGACGCTGGAGATGCATCCCTGGCAAGAAGCCATGGCCCAGCTCGATGCCGATGCCGCTCGGCACATCGCGGCGTCGATCGTGACC
This sequence comes from Anaerolineae bacterium, assembly GCA_026645775.1. Classification (GTDB taxonomy): domain Bacteria; phylum Chloroflexota; class Anaerolineae; order CG2-30-64-16; family CG2-30-64-16; genus MO66. The sequence goes on along the minus strand of JAPKMS010000112.1, from coordinate 49,208 downwards.
CAAACGCCCCAGATCACCGATGTGAGCGCGGTCGTGGCCGAGGTCAGCCCCCTGCTCGCCCAGCCGATCACGCTCCAATTGTTCGACGCCATTCGCAATGAGCGCCTGACCTGGACCGCCGCGCCGGCCGACCTGGGCCGCTGGCTGGCCTTCCAGGCCACCGCGCCGGCCACCGATGGCAGCGCCGGCCAGTCGCTCACCTGGTCGGTGGACGAAGCCCAGGTCTCAGCGTACCTCGCGGCTCAGAACCAGACCCTGGACGATCAGCGTTATGTGAACTCCAGGACCGCGGCGCCGGCCCTGGCTGCCGCCTTCACTCAGCGCCAGCCCGTCGTCAAGCTGGGCATCAGCCACACCGAGCGCGAGCACATCGTGAAGTCCGGGGAAACCCTTTCCAGCATCGCCTTCGACTACGGCATGCCCTACCCCTGGATCCAGGCCGCAAACCCGGGCCTCGGCGACAACATCTTCGTGGGCGATGCAATCCGGATCCCTTCGCCTGACCTTCAGTTGCCGCTGGCCGTGGTGGAAAACAAACGCATCATGATCAGCTTGAGCAATCAGAAGATGCAGGCGTTTGAGAACGGCCAGGTAAAATGGAGTTGGGTGGTCAGCACCGGGATATCGTCCAGCCCTACATCGCCCGGGGTCTTCCAGATTCAATCACACGAGGAACTGGCGTACGCGGCCAACTGGGATCTCTATATGCCCTGGTTCATGGGGATCTATCGCCCAGTGCCCGGCAACGATTTCATGAATGGGTTCCACGGCTTCCCGAGCCGCGATCGGCGCCAGATCCTGTGGACGAGCAACCTGGGGCATCCCGTGACGTACGGCTGCATTCTACTCAGCACCACAAACGCCAAGCTGCTCTATGACTGGGCCGAGGTCGGCGTTGTGGTGGAGATCCAACGGTGATGCGGAGGCTGGGATCCCTGGAGACAGGCCGCCTGCCGGTATCATGCTCTAAACGGATTAACGATGCTAGTACAACAACTTAGCCCTCAAATCTCTCTGCCATCCGCTTCAGCATCGATGGCATTGGCGGTCGGCGTCTATCTCCTGACCGGCCTGGTGATTGCGCTCGTGGCGCCGTGGCTGGCGCGCTGGCTGCTCCGCCTGGGCCAATTGTTGAACCGCTACCACCGGCTGACAGCGGAGCGGGTGCGGACACTGGAGGGACTGATCGCCAGCCTGATCAGCCTCGTTGCCATCGTGCTGGCAGTCGTGGCCTCGTTCTCGCTGTTCGTCGAGCCTGCAACGCTGATCTGGCTTGTGGGCTTGTTCAGCGCGGCGTTCGGATTGGCCGCGCGCGGCACAGTGGCCGATCTCATGGCCGGTGCAGGGTTTATCTTCCACAACACCTTCGCGATCGATGAGAAGATCGAGTTCTACCTGGGCGGCAACCGGGTTGAGGGGACGATCGAGACCGTCAACGTCCGTAACACGCTGGTGCGTGCACCGACGGGGGAATTGTTCACCGTGCCCAACGGCGAGATCGGCGTGGTGCGTAACTTCACCCGGGCGAACCTGAGTGCGACCAAACTCAAGCTCAACGTGCCCTCTGAGGAGTTGGGGCGCGCCCTCGATCTGCTGGAAGCCCTGAGCCGCGAGGCTGTCAACCTGTTGCCCGATCTTCGCGACCCCTGGCAGGTGATCTCAACCAGCGACGCGATGGGCGCGTTTACCGAAATCACCATTGTAGCCAGCACATCGTTCGCACAGGCCGCCACCCTCAAGCTCAGGATGATCGACCTGATCTTCGCCCGTCTCCGCACGGCGGGCATCAATTTGCGCGAGTAGCGCGCCGGCCCCCACCAGCCAAACAGCAACAAGGCCCCTGACCCCGGCGAGTTGCCGAGACTCAGGGGCCTCCCTGCGCCCGCAAGCGGCGAGAAGCGCGTTGTGGGTTAGAAGAACAGCGTGTAGAGCAACTTGTTGGGCGAGCCTACACCAGGGTTAATGACGACGTTGCTGGTGGCGTTGTTCACCAAGGCATCGCGCACCTGCTGGGGCGTCGCGCTGGGATTCGCCTGCTTATACAGTGCTGCCGCACCGGCAACGTGTGGGGTTGCCATGCTCGTGCCGCTAATCGTGTTGGTGGCGGTGGTGCTGGTGTACCAGGACGACGTGATGCTGGAGCCCGGCGCAAAGATATCAAGACAGGTGCCGTAATTCGAGTAGGAGGCGCGGGCATCGGTGTTGGTGGTCGCGCCCACCGTGATCGCCTCAGGCACGCGCGCCGGCGAGTAGTTGCATGCTTTCCTGTTGTTGTTACCGGCCGCCACGGCGTAAACCACGCCATCGGCGATAGAATTCTTCACGGCAGTGTCCAGCGCCGTCGAAGCGCTGCCACCCAGGCTCATGTTCGCCACTGCCGCGCCCGTCGTATGGTTGCTCGTCACCCAATCGATGCCGGCGATGACACCGGTGGTGGTGCCGGAGCCGGCGCAGTCCAGGACGCGCACGGCCACCAGGTTCACGCCCTTGGCCACGCCGTAGGTGCTGCCGCCCACGGTGCCCGCAACGTGCGTGCCATGGCCGTTGCAGTCCGCAGCAGGCAGAGAGCCATCCACCGCGTCATAGCCGTAGGTGGCCCGAGTGCCGAACTCGCTGTGCGTGATCAAGATGCCGGTGTCGATGATGTACGCCGTGACGCCCGCACCGGTGTAGTTGTAGGTGTAGGTGGTGCTCAACGGCAGCGCCCGCTGGTCGATCCGGTCTATGCCCCATGTGGCGCCGGTTTGCGTTGTGTCGATGCTAACGACTGAGTCGGCTTCAATGTAATCTACATGTGGGTTATTGCGCAGCGCTTCCACAGCCCGATCAGGCAGAGTGATCGCAAACCCGTTCAAGACTTCAGAATAGCGGAAATGCAGATTTCCGCCCGCACGCGTCGCCGCTTCAATGGCCGCTTCCGCTGCATCAGTCCCAACATCAGCCTTCAGAACAACAATGTAGCGGCCCGGGATCGCGCCGGGGGCATCTTGACCGATGAGTGGCGCCACGGGTCCGTTGCCCACGGCAAAAGCCGGACTGGCAGCGGCCAGGATCAGAACGAACAGAATGCTGACAACGAGGAACCTCTTGGACTGCATGACAACCTCCGTGTGGGAAAAGATGGGGATTGCACTGTCCAGTCAAGAGCGACGCTGCTGCCTGAAAAGACGCAGGGATTATATGTTCGATCACACAAATGTCAAAGCGCGTCCCGGCCGCGAGGGCTTTTGTCCAATTCTTTAAGCTTACAAAGTGACAGGCAAAAAAGAGCGGGTTCTCATGCCTAATGGCGCGGGAACCCGCATCAGCCTGCCGTCAATCGCGCTCGATCGAGGCGCTAGGTTTTGAGCCCCAGCTTGCACGCCTTGGCCGATCCACCCTTTGCCAGATCGTGGCCCAGCAGCACGCGCTCCAGGTTGGCCGGCAGATCACGCACGCGCTTGCCCGTGGCGTGATAGATCGCGTTCAGGATCGCGGGCGCCGCGGGCACCATTGAAGGCTCGGCGATGTTCTTGGCGCCATAGGGGCCCTTGGAGAACGGCGCCTCCACGAACTGCGCGGTGATCTCCGGCACATCCACTGAGGTCGGGATCAGATACGACTCGAAGTTAGTCTCTTGCAGATAGCCGTTTGTGTAGGTGATCTGCTCCATCAGCGCATAGCCCAGCCCCTGGGCCACGCCGCCGTAGACCTGGCCGTACGCGCCCTGGGGGAAGATCACCTTGCCCGGATCGTGCACGGCCCAGAAGTTGACTACCTGTACGACCCCGGTGCGCATGTCGACTTCCACCTCGGCCACCTGGGACGCAAAGTGATAGGCCATATAGGGTGTGCCCGTGCCGTGATGGTGATCCCACTCGATCCTCGGCGCGGTCCACTTGCCGTGCGCCGACAGCGCCAGCCCCATCTCGCGGGCGTGATCCACGACCCGTTCCCAGGCCACCGGCTCTTCGTCGGGGCCGACGTACGCCTCGCCGCTGCGGACGAGCTGGTGCAGCTCGCAGCCCAGCAGGTCGGCCGCGGCATAGTCGAGGGTCTGCCGCAGGTTGTCCGCCGCGACGCGTGCCGCGTTGCCGCCCAGCATCGTCGAGCGGCTGGCCACCGTCGGGCCGGACTCGATCGCGGTGTCGGTGTCGGGCCGCTGCATGTGGATACGGTCAGGGCTTACCCCCAACTCTTCGGCCGCGATCAGCGTGAAGACCGTACGCGAGCCGGTGCCGTAATCGGTCAGGCCCGAGGTCAAGTCGATGCTGTAGTTCTGCTCCACGGCGATGGTGCTGCCCGCATAGTCCGCGCCCTCGGCCCCCAGCGACGTGCCATGATAGAGCGCCGCCACCCCGATGCCCCGGCGGATATTCCCCGTCTGGTTCGCATACGCTGCGCGCTTGCGATCCCAATCGCTGAGCCGCCGCACGGTCTTAATGCAATCGGGCAGCCCCACCGACTCGGTCAGGATCTGGCCGTGTGCGGTCCGGTCGCCGACGTGGAGGCAGTTCTTCAGGCGGAAATCCAGCGGATCCATGCCCACCGCACACGCCAGCTCATCAATCGCCTGCTCGATGCCCGCACACACCTCGGTGTTTCCGAAGCCCCGAAACGCACCGTAATAGCCGTTGTTGGTGTACACGCACTTGATGTCCACTGCACAAGCGTTGTAGCGATACGCGCCCATCGCATGGATGCTGCCGCGCCAGGCGGTGAAGGTGCTCTCGGAGGCATACGCGCCCGAGTCCATCAACCCTTCAAACTTGACCGCGCGCAGCGTGCCGTCGCTGTCAGCCCCAAGCCGGATGCGGATATGCATCGGATCGCGCTTGTAGCTGGAGATGAGGCTCTCCTCCCGGCTGTAGACCAGGCGCACGGGCTTCCCGGTGAGCAGTGCCAGCTTCGCCACCTGCGCCGACATCTGGTAGATTTGGTCGTCCTTGCCGCCGAAGGAGCCGCCCACCGGCGGCTGGATCACGCGCACCAGGTTATGCGGCAGGTCGAGCACCATGGCCAGGACGCCGTAGTTGACGAACGGGCTCTGGTTCGGCGCGTAGACCAGCACGCCACCCTCGCGCGTCGGCACGGCCAGCGCGCCCTCGGGTTCAATGTACGCATGTTCCTGCGGGCCGACCGAATAGCGCTCATCCAGCTTCACCGCACACTGCTCGATCTCAGCCAGAGGATCGGCCTGGCGCACGATGAGTAAGTCAAGGAAGTTAGGATGCTGATCATCGGGCCGGTCCGGGCCGACCTGGGCCGCGTCGGGATCCAGCGCGTGTTCCATATCGAAGACGCCGGGCAGCGGCTCCAGCTCGCACACGATCGCCTGCACGCCGGCCAGCGCGGCCTCGGGCGTGTCGGCGGCCACCGCCGCGATCGCCTCACCCACGTAGCGCACCTTACGGTACGCCAGGACGTACTCGTCCTTGACCGGGAACCCGAAGAGGCTGTGCTCGAAGAAGTCCTCGCTGGTGATCACCGCGCGCACGCCGGGCACCGCCAGTGCGGGCGTCACGTCCAGCTTCTTGATCAGGGCGTGCGGCGCCTCGCTGCGCAGACAGCGCGCGTGAAGCATCCCCGGCAGCTTGCGGTCAGCAATGTATTTCGCCTTCCCCATCACCTTCTCCAGCGCGTCGACGCGTCGGGCCGGTTTGCCGATATATTGGAGTTCTGTCATGATGCCTGCCTCCTCTGCACCGCCGTCGCCTCAATCGCATCCACGATCTGCTGGTAGCCAGTGCAGCGGCACAGATTACCGGCCAGCGCAGTGCGGATTTCGGTGCGCGTGGGGGTCAGCGTCCGCATCAGCAGCGCCTCGCCGGCGACCACCATGCCGGGGATGCAGATGCCGCATTGCACGGCGCCGTAAGTGATGAAGTTTTCCTGCAAATCGTTCGGCCCGCCGTCGGGAGCGTGGATGCCCTCGATGGTGATGATCTCGCTGCCATGTGCCTGCGGGGCCAAGACGAGACAACTGTTCACCAGCCGGCCATCCATAATCACCGAGCAGGCGCCGCACTCGCCCACCGAGCAGCCTTCCTTGGCGCCCGTCAGGTTGAGGTGGTCGCGCAGCAGATGCAGCAGTGTGACATCGGGCGGCGCTTCGATCGCAATCGGTTGATAGTTGAGGGTGAATTCAATCAGCATCGGAACACCTTTCACTGGCACAACACACGGCGCAGCGTCTGCTCGGCCATGGCCTGGATCGCAATTTCCTTGTACTCCGTGGACCACCGGCGGCCGGTGACGCCGATCATCACTTCGGCGGTCTTGGCGCCCGCGGCAGCCAACAACTCGTCAGTGGGCGCCTGCCCCAGCAGCAGGGCTTCGACCTCGGTGAAGCGCTGCGGCCGCGGCATTGCGGCGCCGGGAGCCAGCCGCGCGTAGTCGACGCGGCCCGCCGCATCCAGGCGGCCTGCCGCGGCCATGCTCAACCGGGAAATGGCTTGCGCGTTACGCCGCCCCAGCTTGAGGAACGCCGAGCGGACGCCCGCAGGCGGCACGGGGAAGGTGAAGTGGGTTAGCAGCTCGCCGGGCCGGATGGCGGTGCGGTTGGCGCCCTGGATCAGCTCATTGAGGAGAAAGGACCGCTCGCCCGTCAGGCTACGGACATGGGCCACGGCGTCCAGACAGGCCAACGCGGGGAGGGAGTCCGCGCACGCGGCGGCGTTGGCGACGTTGCCGCCCAGCGTCCCGGCGTTGCGGACGGCAGGCCCGCCCACCGACCGGCACGCCTCGGCCAGGCAACCCGCCACCTCGCGCAGCAGTGCGTTCTGCTCCGCCTCAGTGAAGGTCACCGCGGCGCCGATGAAGACCTCATCCCCGCGGCGTTCGATGATCTTCATCTCCGGGACACGGCTGATGTCGACCAGCCGGTCGAAGGGCGGCTTCTCATTCCGGACAAAGACCATCACATCGGTCCCGCCCGCCAGCGGGCGGCTGATCAGCCCTGCCTCGCCGAGAAGTTGGAGCGCTTCCGCAATGGAATGGGCTCGCACGTAATCGAATCTTGCCATGAATTTCACCTCCGTCTCGGGAGTATTAGCGTGCACCACCGAGCACTGTAGCAATGAGCTGCACCTTGTCACCATCTGCAAGGAGCACGTTATCGCGGCGCACAAAACGATTTACGCTGACAAACGGCCGGCCGGCGCCGGTTGGGATGCCGAGAAGCTTGAGCAAATCATCGGCGGTTGCGCCGTCGGGGAGCGTCACGTTCGGTAGGCCGCGTTCGATCTCCGGGCTGAGCCGGCGCGTGAACAGGTGCTGGCCACCAAAAAAACGCACTTCGACGACGATCATCGATTCGCCTTCCCGATCTAGCTGAAGAGATGCCCGGATTGGGCGGCGGTATACTATCACAAACCGGACGGATTTCCAACCGCCGCGCTAAAACAAGGCCGGCGGCGAAAAACCTGGTTTCTCGCCGCCGGCCCGCTCTGCCTGAGGATGGGCTAGATGATCCCCAATTCCTTCAGCTTGGCCTCGGGCACCACACCGTTCACCCAGCCGCGTGCTTCGTAGTACTCGGCCAGCATCTGGTCCAGCTCACAGACATGGCCCTTGGAGCCGGGCATGGTGGAGGCTTCCTCCAGGAACCGCTTGGGCAGAGTGTCGCTGCCCTCGCGGAAGCCGTTCAGATTGTTGTAGTAGCGCTCCAGGTTGTACACCCGCTCGCCGGCAGTCAACAAATCGCCTGCGGTGCAGGGCAGCCCGGTGATCGCCTCGAACTGCGCAGCAAACGAATCCAGCGACTCGGAGAACGTGGAGAACTTGCACACGTCCAGGCAGTCGGTCATGGCGTGGACATTCTGGAAGATGAAGAGCAGCTTGCCCTTGCCCTCCCATTCCAGCGGGTCCACTTTCCCGCCGGGCCCCAGCACGTTGCCCGCGACCTCGGCCGCCGGCGAATAGCCGCGCAGATGGCACGCGCCGCGGTTCGAGGTGGCATAACCCAGGCCCATGCCCTTGATGCCGCGCGGGTCGTAAGCCGGGATGCCCTGGCCCTTGGCGTGCATACCAAGCTCCGGGACGCCCAGCAGTGCCGCGGCCTTGCCCGTGCCTTCAGCCAGGATGTTGCCCACGCCTTCGCGGAACGCGATCATGTGGGCCATCCGCACCATTCCGTGCGTGTCACCCCACATCAGGCCCTCACCGGCGACCGCGCAGCCACGCTGCGTATATTCCATGTACATCGACAACACGGTGCCGATCTCGATCGCATCAAACCCGTAATCGTTGGCGCGGTCGATCATGTACGCAACCGCTCCGATGTCGTCGTTATCGCACATGGCGCCCACCGACCAGGCCGGTTCGTACTCGACGCTCTCCATGTGCACCTTGAATGGCCCTTCTTTGACCTCGACCTCTTTCTTACATGCCACCGGGCAGGCATGGCAGGTGGGATCGTTTACGAGGATCGTCGCCTTGACGTGCTCGCCGCTGATCAGCTCAGCGCGCTCGCCGAACGAGGTCACCTGGGCGTTACGCGTGGGCAACGCGCCCATGTTGCTCGTGATATTCGTCAGCACGTTGGTGCCATAAACCGACAAACCACCCTTGCGCGGTGCGGTCAACACCCGCTCATCCATGAGCTGTTGCAGCGCGACCTTCTGCGCGGCCTTGAAAGCCTCCTTGTCCACAGGTCGCGGGCGATCGCTGTGCACGCCCTTGATGACGATAGCCTTCAGGTTCTTGCTGCCGCCCACGCAGCCGGTGCCGCCGCGGCCAGAGGAACGGTCATTCTCGTTCATCCAGTTCGCGAACTTCACCAGGTTCTCGCCCGCGGGGCCGATGGTGATGACGCTGAGGTCTTTGCCGCCGTGCCGTTCCTGCAGGATCTTGATCGTCTCATGGACGTGCTTACCCCACAGATCACTGGCATCGTGCAGCGTCACCTGCCCGCTTTCCACGTAGGCATAAACTGGCTTTTCGGCCTTGCCCTTGAAGACCAGGCCATCGAACCCCGCCCACTTGAGCCGGGCCGCCGACCACCCACCGTGATGCGAGTCGGTCACGGTGCCGGTGAGCGGCGACTTGGTGACGACGGCCATGCGGCCGCTCAGGTTCACATCGGTCCCGGTCAGGGGACCGTTCAGAAAGCAGAGGATATTGTCGGGGGAAAGGGCCTCCACCTGCGGGCCGTTATCGAAGACGTACTTCACCCCCAGGCCCCGGGCGCCGATGTACTTGCGCGCATCTTCCTCGGCGATCGGTTTGTATTCGATCGTGCCCTGAGCCAGGTCGATCCAGGCGACCTTGTTAGCATAACCACCTAGTTGCATCGTAGCTTCCTCCTTCATTGGATGTGTGACGGATATTGACCAGAGGTTAGCGGCAGATAGCCGAATCAGTGAGAGAACCGACAACAAAAAAGCCGTGGAACGCTATGTTCTCTCTACATAGCGCCCCCCGGCTGTTGGAACCTGAGATGAATGGATCGTCCCAGGGCCGTGCGATGAAAGCGGCGGGAACGAATTGTGCGGCATAGCAAGTATCCTAGCGGTTACCTGCAAAAACGTAAACAGACAACAATAACGTAAGTCAACCTACATTCAGCATTATACGCGTAAGCGCCCAGAGGTGCAAATCATCTGAGGAGGGCGGCGGCGGGCTTTACGCAAACGCCTGTCGGAATTCTTCATCAAGACAGGCATCGACTTCAGCGGCCAGCCGATTGAAGCGTGCCACCAGGTCGAGGGCCGCCGCAGTGAGTTGTGCGCCGCCACCGCCTGCGCCGCCTGCGTGCCGGTCAAGCAGATGGGTGCCGAGACCCTCTTCCATCTCTTCCAGGCGCTCCCAGGCCAGGCGATACTGGATCTGCAGCCGCTCCGCGGCCGCGCTGATCGAACCGGTCTCAGCCACAGCTTCCAGGAGCTGAACGCGCCATCGGCTCAGTACAACCTTGCCGTTCGCTTCGATCCACAGATTGGTGTGCGCGGTCAGCGCTGACGGGCTGGCCAAAAACGTCATGGAGCACCCTCCGATCCTGCGGTCACGGGCAGCGAATCAAACCTTGCGCCCATAAGCAGCCGCCGCACGTGGGGAACCCGTTCCCGAAACAATCCTCCTCGTTGGCCAGGCTGTAATCGCAGCCGCCGCAGAAGGTGCACGGGGAAAAGTCGAAAGCCTGCACACGCTCGCGGAAAGCGATATGCCCAGGCGCATACCACAACTCGCCCAAGCTATGCTCCGATAACTTACCGATGATATGCCGGCGGGAACGGCGCTCCCGATCATTCAGGTAACTGGTGTGATCGTGCAGAAGGGGCAGACAAGGGCTGAGGCCGCCGTCCCAGCCGATCACCGCTGCGCCGGCCTCGATAAACGGACAGCGATCGTTGGCGCTGCTGAGGGGATAATCCAGGAAGCTGATGTTGCGATCGCTGCGCATGACCCGGTAAAGCGTGGCCGCCGTGTGCTCATCCACGTCGATTTTCGGCAGCACCAGGCGCGGCGTCCAGGGCGAGCGCAGGTAACAGATGTCGGTCAAGGTGCGACCATAGAGGATCTCGCTGCGCATCTCGGCGGTGTAGGGCAGCACGTTAGTCACCAGGAAGTGGACAGCCCCCAATTGGTCGCCCAGGGCAAGCACCTGAGGCAGGTCGGTGATATTCTGCCGCATGGCAACAAAAGCGATGCCGATCTCCGGCCGGCGCGGGCGTCGGAGGGACCGCAGGTCTCTGAAGCGACCGACGTTGGCCAGCACGGTCGGCAGCGCGGCGCCGAGACGCACGTCGGCGTAGCTCTCCGGCCGGGCGCCATCCAACGACACCCACAACCGGTCGATCCCGGCCGCAATCAGCCGGCGGGACATTTGCTCCGTCAGCAAGATCCCGTTGGTGATCAGCTCAACCGGGCAGCCGAGTGCCTTCATCTCGGCGGCCATCTCGACGATGTGCGGATGGGTTAATGGCTCACCGAAACCGCCGAAGAAGATCGTCGGCGGAAATTCGGCCGCTCCGGGGAGGGCGCGCAGCCCGGCCAGCACCCGCGCAAACGTGGCATCGGTCATATCGCCGCCCGGCTCATCCCAGATATTGCGGATGCAGGTGCGGCAGGCCAAATTGCAGCGCACAGTCGGCTCGATGTAGAGCTTGGCCAGGCTGGTGACCGGCCGGCGCAAATGTAAGCCGGCGCCACTCTCGTCGATCTGCACCGTTGCGCCGGGCCGCAGACCATATTGGGCGGCCACTTCGGAAGGAATTTGCAGGCGCCCCGCCTCGTCAATTTTTATGATCAATGGTCTCTCCGATCGGCGGAGATTATAATCGATCTTGCCCTCGCCGTCTAGCGCCTCGTTAGGTTAGACTTTGTACCGACGTGCCTGGCACTTTGCCGAAGTGCCAGGCACGTCGCCCCGGATCATTGAGCAGATACTTGCAAAGGGTGACCGCAACTTCAATTGCCAGGCCGGGCTGCCCACATGAGGCGCCGTTGGCCCTCTTGACAGGTATGTTTTCCTGTGGCACACTCATCCCATCAAGTTCACGAATAACATACCAATAATTGAGACCCTGGCCACTGACCGACGACCGCGCGGGCTCCGCAGGAAGGCACGCTGCAGATGATGTCTCTTGCTTCGGCGGGTGCGCCATGACGATCCTCACCTACGAGAATTTCGATCTACTGATCACCCGCGCACCCGGTGGCTACCAGGCCCGGGTGCTCAACTCACCTGTCAGCGAAGCGGTGCGAGACTTCGCCGCTCCCTTCACAGAGGCTGAACTCGCGGCCTTGCCCGGATATTTCGATCGTTCGGCCGGTGACCTGCCCCTGCCATCCCCGGAGCTTCTCGGCGAAACGCTCTACCGTGTGGCGCTGGCTGATCAAGTGGGCGCCAGCTTGCGCCGCAGCCTCGATGAGGCGACGCGCCGCGGCCTGGGCCTGCGCATTCGCCTGCGGCTGGACAAAACAGCGCCCGAACTGGCCGATTGGCCATGGGAGTATTTGCGTGCACCCGACCGCCCCGACCCGTTCGCCCTCTCCATTACCACACCGATCGTTCGCTACATCGAACTTACTGAACCGGCAAAGCCACTGGTTTCCAATCTGCCGCTGCGCGTTCTGGCCGTCACTGCCAGCCCGGGGAATCTGCGGCCCTTGGATATCGAGCAGGAGTGGGCGCGCCTGCAACGGGCCCTGAAGCCGCTCAGCGAACGCCGGTTGATCGTGCTGGAACGGCTGGAATCCGCGACCCTGGCGTTGTTGCAGGCCAGGTTGCGCGGCGATCCGGTGCATCTGCTGCACTTCATCGGGCACGGCTTCTTTGACCAGGCCGCCAACGTCGGCGGCTTGGTCTTCGAGGATGGCGAGGGCGGCTCCGACATCGTCACCGCCTCGGCCTTGGGGTTGTTGCTGCATGATCACGAGCCGCTGCGCCTGGTGTTCCTCAACGCCTGCGAGGCCGGGCGCGGTGGCCGCAGGGATCCCTTTGCGGGGGTGGCGCAACGCCTGGTGCAGGGCGGGGTGCCGGCGGTTGCCGCCATGCAGTTCCCGATCACCGATCGCGCCGCGTTGATCCTGTCCCAGGAGTTCTATCGCGCGTTGGCCGATGGGTTACCCGCCGATGCGGCACTGAGCGAAGCGCGCAAGGCGATCAAGCTGGCCGGCGACGATCCGGCGTGGGGCACGCCCGTGCTGTTCAGCCGTTCAGGCGACAACCGGCTGATCGCGCCGGAGACCGCCAAGGCCCGGCCCGGCGCGCTGGGGGCGCCGCCGGAGCCCCAGCAGCCGCCCGGCGTCGCCGGGTTCGTCGGCCGCGAGCAGGAGTTGGCCCATTTCGCTGCCAGGCTGGCAGCCGATCACGTCGCAGTCATCGCGGGCATGGCGGGCGTGGGCAAGACCGTGCTGGCCGCCCGGCTGGCGCGGCAGGTCGCCGCAGACCCGAGCCGCATCTTCTGGCATCAATTTCACGAAGGCGAAGGCATCGAGACGATCATCTGGCGCCTGGCCGGGATGCTTTACCGGCACGGCCAGATGGCGCTGTGGGAGCTGCTCGAAGGCGCCCGGCAAAGCGGCGGCCAGCCGCCGCCGGCCGAGGTGCTGCTGGACTACCTGGTGCAGCTCTTGCGCGGGCAAGATTACGTGCTCTGCCTGGACGATTTCCATTACGCCGATGGCGATCCCCTGGTCGAAAAGGCCGTGGAGCGGCTGCAGATCCTCCTGTCGACGGGCGAGGTCAGCCTCATCGTGACCTCCCGGCGCCTGCCCACCGTGTTCAGGGACCAGGCGTTCGCGCCGTTGGGCGGGCTCCGCATGGAGGACACCCGTGCGCTGCTGAGCACGCGGTCGGTCGCCCTGGCACCTGAGCTCCTGGCCGAACTCCATCACCACACGGATGGCAATGCCGAGCTCTTGACGCTGGCAGTCCACGCTTTGCAGCGGAGCCGGCAACCCGCACAGGTGATCAAGCGCCTGGCGGATGAGGACGACATCGAGACCTACCTCCTGCAGGAAGTGGACCGGGGCCTGACCACGGACGAGAAGCTGGTTCTGGGCGGTGTGGCCGCCTTGCTGGGCTATCCCGGCACGCGAAGCGCCATCGAGACGACCCTCGCGAGCGGCAACCTCAAACGCACGCTGCGCTACCTCGCCAACCGTTTCCTGTTGCGCGAGCAAGAAGGCCGCCTCGACCACGAATACCTGACGCATGCCATTGTCCAGACCTTCTACTATGAGTTATTGAGCCGCCAGGAGCGCCAGGCGCTGCACCGGCGGGCCGGCGAATATTACGAACAGGAGGAGCCGGATGCGCTCAAAGCGGCGCTGCACTACCAACGCGCGGGCGAAGCCGAGCGGGCTGCCAGGCTGGCGACTGCCGATATCTGGGCTGCCATCAACCAGGGACAGGCGCGCCTCCTGCGCTCCCTCCTCCTGCTGCTGAGCCAGGCACAGCTTGCGGCTGCGGCCAGCATACAGGTTCAGCTCGCGCTCGGCGAGGTCCTGGCCTTCCTCGACGAAACTGAGGCCGCACAGGCGGCCTACCAGGCCGCGCTGACAGCGCTGCACGCGCAGGCGGCCACGCCGGCTGCCCGCGCCGGAACGGCCCGCGCGTGCCTGGGCCTGGGCACGCTGCTGGCAAACCGGGATCCTGAAACAGCCCTGGGCTGGATCGAGCGCGGCCTGGCCGCCGTTGACGCCGAGGAATCCGATCTGACGACCGCCTTGTATAACCGGAAGGGCACCATTCTGCTGGGTCAGGCCACCTACGGGGAGGCGATCGCCGCGCTGGAGCAGGCTTTGGCCCTCTTGCCTCCAGCGCCCAGCCAACTGCGCGGCGCGGTGCTCAACAACCTGGGATCGGCCTGGGCCTGGGCCGGTGATAGCGCGCGGGGCAGTCAGTACACCGGCGAGGCGGTGCAAGTGAGCACCGCGCTGCACGACACGATCACGCTGCTGAGCCTCATCAGCAACATCGCCATCGACAAAGAGATCGGCGGCGATTGGGCCGGCGCGGGCGCGGATTACGGGGAGGCGCTGCGGTTGGCCGAGCAGTTGGGCAGCCTCAGCGAGCAAGCGCGTATTCACAGCCTGTTGGGCATCTTGCGCCTGCACCAGGGCGCCGAGAGCGCCGCCGAAGAACATTTGCAACGAGCCGTCAGCCTCTCCCGGCAGATCAGGAGCCCTGAACACCTCGCCACCACCCTGCCCGTGCTGGCACAGCTCCACATCGGCCGGCACGCGTGGGCGCCGGCTCGCGCCGCGCTGGCCGAGGCCGAGACGCTGGCAACCGAGCACGGCTGGGACTACATCCTGCCGGAGACGTACGCCAGTCTGGCGCTGCTGGCCCTGGGCCAGGACCAACCCGATGAGGCGCTGGCGCAGGCGGAACACTCCGTTGTCTCGGCGCAGCAATTAGCGGCCACGGTCGAAGAAGGCAAGGGTCTGCGGGTCAAGGGCCAGGCGTTGGCACGCCTGGGCCGGCCGCATGAAGCTGCAGCGGCCCTGGAGGCCAGCCTGGCGCTGTTGGCAGACGCCGACCCCTACGAAGCCGCGCAAACACAGCGCTGTCTGGCGCAACTGTCAGAATCGACCGGCGAGCATGCGCGCAGCCTTGGGCTGCTGAACCAGGCAGATGCGGCGTTCAGGCAATTGGGCCTCGAACCGCCGCCCCGATAGAAGCCGCCCCCCGCTAACGGAAAGGAGCTGGGACGATGAAGAGAATCCGCGCTGATGGGTCTATCTCTCCCTGGCAGCGATTCCGGCCGCTCGGCCTGGCGCTCCTGACCGGCGCCCTGGGGCTGGTGGGCCTGTTTTCGGCGGTCAGCCTGTCAACCACCTCCGCCCAGCAACTTGATTCCATCTCCGGCGAGGAGGTCACCTTTCCCGTCCGCCGTCCGTTCGGCACCGGCGCCGACAAAACCATTGCGCTGGCGGTCGGTGACATGGATGGGGACGGTGACCTGGATATTATCGCCGGCAACCGGGGCGAAGCCTCCAGCATCGCGCTCAACGACGGCCACGGCAACTTCCCGGCGGAGCAACTGCTCTTGTTCGGCGCCAAGGATGACACCAGCAGCCTGGCCGCCGGCGATCTCGACGGCGACGGCGACCTGGATGTGGTTGTGGGCTACGGCGACGGGTCAAGCGACCGCTATCTGAACGATGGAACGGGCCACCTCGCTCAAGCCAAAACCATCGTCCCCCCGCAGCGCCCCGGCAGCAGAGCCACCGTCGCCCTGGGTGACATGAATGGGGACGGCTACTTCGACGTTGTCCTGGCCCGTAAACTGGGGGAAACCCTCATTTTGCTCAACGATGGCGCCGCACACTTCCCGCTCACCCGGACGCTCGGCGCATCCAGCTATGGAGCGACATCCCTGGCCCTGGGTGATGTGGATGGAACTGGCTCCCTGGACGTGGTACTGGCGCCGGTGAAAGGGGCGGCCCTGATCTTCTATGATTCAGCCAGCAGCCAGGCCCGCGACCGACGCACCATCGGTAGGTCTGGAGACCAGATTCGCAACATCACGCTGGGCAACTTTGACGGCAACGCTGGGCTGGACATCCTTGTCTCCCTGTACGCAACCGGAGACAGAAATAAGCCCCACATCTTGTACACGAATCAAGGAAACCAAAACTTCGCTACATCGGCGCGGTTTGGTGATGGCGCGGGCGAAAACTGGGCCGTGGCAACCGGCGATCTGAACGGTGATGGGCTGCTGGATCTCGCAGTGGGGCTGGGTGATACGGCCTGGCTCAATCGGGTCAGAATCAGCTCAGCGCCGGTAGGGTTAACGCGCGCGCTGACCGCTGGCTTTGGACCACCCGGTCAAGCAACCCGTGCGATCGCCCTGGCCGATGTCAACGACGACGGCTTCTTGGACATCGTTACCGGCAATGAAGGGCACCAGAACATCATCTATCTGAACGGGGAAACGCCGGCGTTCTCGGTGACCGATCTGGAGCAAGGGCGCGAAATCGCTGCGATCGCACTCGGCGACGTAAACAGAGATGGCCAATTGGATATCGTCTCCGGCGTGATGGCCGGCGCTACGCGGGAGAACGTCGTTTTTGTCAACGAGGGGCCTGGCCGCTTCCGTGCCGAGCCGTTCGGGGCGGGAGATGAGGCCACCTGGGCCTTGGCCGTGGCAGACTTCAACGGAGATGGCGCCCTGGATGTCGCGGCCGGCAACGTGAACGACGCACAGAACGCAATCTATTTTAATGATGGTTTGGGGCATTTCCCCCTGGAGCACCGTCTCCCGATTTCCAGCCCCGGTTCGCTCGCCTCTCAAGGGCACCTCGACACCAGCCTGGCCGTGGGCGATCTCGACGGCGCGCACGGCATTGATCTGGTCACGTGCAGCTCAAATCACGGCTGCGGCGTCTATTCGAATGATGGCGCCGGCCGTTTCTCTGCTGAACGGAGTTTCGTGTTGGGCGCGCCCGACAACTCCACTACGGCTGTCGCAATCGCTGACCTCAACGGGGATGGCAGATTGGACATCGTGGTAGGCAATCGGAATGACTGGAATTATGTCTACCTAAACGACGGTCAAGGAGAATTCCCGAATCGGCTCCGCCGGTCTTTCGGAACCGGCAGCGACTACACCCGGGCCCTGGCGGTGGCGGATGTGAACGGCGATAGCAAGCCCGACATCCTGGTAGGGAACTTCTTCAACTTGGGGACCATCTATCTCAACGATGGAGCGGGCAACTTTCCGGCGCGGCTGGCGCAGTCGTTCGGCCAGAGCACCGACCGCACCTACAGCATCGCCGCGGGAGACGTCAACGGCGATGGCACGATCGATTTCGTGGCCGGAAACTGGGGGACAGACCAAAAAGCAGCCCAGAATGTCCTCTACCTGAACGATGGCAACGGACACTTTGTCGCAACTACTTTCCGCGACGCCTACTGGACCCGGTCCGTGGCGCTCGGCGACATGGATGGCAACGGCGCCGTAGATGTGATCGAGGGCAACCGCTACGGCAGCCAACGTCTGCGCATCCACTACAACCAACTCCGAGACTCGCGCTATGCCGATAACCGGCTGCCCATCGTGACGTTTACGCGGCCTGTCACCACCCCAAACGCAGCCCAGTTCTCCTCGCGCCAGATCGTGGATACGCAGAGAGTGCCGCTCGCATTCACGCTGAAGGATGATGAAAGCGAGACCGTCGGCCGCGTGGCGATCGATTATTCGCTCGACGGCGGGGGGCATTGGACAGCAGTGAGCGGTCGCCCCACGGATGCGCTCAGACATCTGACGGCCAGCCCGGGTGGGGAGCGCCATCAGATCACCTGGGACGTGGGGCAGTCCGGCGTGATCGGCCGCTCGGATAACACGGTGCTCCGTATCCGGGCCTACGCACAGCCGGATACCCCCACCCTCAAGGGCACCTATCGCTACACCGACGCCGTTCCCAACCTGAACCAATGGCCCTATGTCACCGCGACCACCCTCCCATTCAGCGTTCAGGGCACCCTGGTGGCGGTGTACAGCGGAACGGTTCCCTCCGCCGGAGCTGTTGTCTACCGCCTGCCGGCCGGCAAGGAACGCGGGGCCGAGCCGCTGGGCGGACACGAGCAACCGTACCGCACGCAAACCGACGGTTTCCTGCCGGGTCGCGCCGAGATCAAGGCCGGCGGAACCGTGACCGAGAGCGACAAGCTGATCGCGATCTGGCCATCGGCCGAGGTAACAGACACGACGGCCTGGCGATTCAATGCCAGCAGCGACGCCTTCCCGCTGCGGATGACGGCCACCTCCGCAAATCCCCTTCGCTCCCGTCTCGTCATCTCCGACGCCCGGCGCATCGCTGACATCCAAGTCTGGGTCGACATCTCGGCCACCCTGCCTATCTCCGTTGCGCTGGTCCTGGAGGCGCCGAACGGCGACCGGGCCTCATTGCTGGATGGCCCTTTGCCGGCCGGTGCATCGCTCTGTGCGGACGAATCCCGTCCAACCTGCGGTGTAGAGACCCGGCGCATCTTCACATCGCCTTTGACCACGGCCGCGGCCCCGCTGGCCGATGGAACGTGGATCCTGGAAGCCTCCACGCCCGACACCGAGCCGGTGCAATTGCTGGGCTGGGGCCTGGCGCTGAAGCTGAGCCCGTTGCACTACACCAGCGCCCGGCCCACCGTCAATGGGCTCGCGGCCTCCGCGGTCACGGCCGGCGGCGTGCAAACGCTGACGGTGAGCAGCGAGAACCCGCTCCTGTTGTTCGATCTCAACGTGGCGCTGGAATGGAACGCCAGCAACGATGCGCAGTACACGGCACGGCTTAGCGCCGATCTACGCCGCACCTCAGAGCTGCTGTACGACTGGACCAACGGCCAGGTCGCCTTGGGGAACGTGCGCATCTATCACGACGCCCGGCGCAGCTCCCTGCCCGACGGCGCCAACGCCTGGAACAATGCCCACATCCGCATCTACGCGTCCAACCGCCTGCGCCCCAACGCAGACCAAGGCGGCATCGTCTCACAGGTCTTCAGCGAGACGGTGCAGTCGGTGCAGGGCTCAGGCAGCACTGCGCCGCGAGTCATCTCCTACCTGCCCGGGCAGGTGCGGATGGGTTTGACCTGGAACCGCTACGGTGACGCCACCGCAGGCAACCTGGGCGATGATTGGCCTGCTGCGCTGGCGCATGAGCTGGGGCACTACCTGCTGTTCCTGGATGATGACTACCTCACGCTGGCGGATGACCTGCTGATTCCGCTCGACGATACCGACTGCCCCGGCGCCATGAACAACCCGTACAGCAACGCCTACAGCGAGTTCCACCCGGACCAGGGCTGGAAGACATCAAATTGCGTCAAGACCTTATCGGAGTTGAACACACAGCGATCGGATTGGGAAACGATCGTACGCTTCTATCCTGAGCTGAATGCACCGACCGGCAATTTCACCGAGACAGAGTCCGGCCCCAGTCTCCTGCCCCTGGCAGTGACGCAGATCTCGTTCCAGGCTGTCGACCCCGCCGCCGATCCAATGACCTGGTTAGCGCGGCTTTACGGTCAGCCGGGCGAGACGCCGGAGTCGGTCTATCGCCGGTTCTGCGTGCCCACGGGTTTTGGCCCGCCGGCGCCGAATCAAGTGGTGGCTGAAACCGCCTCGCCTGTTTTCGAGTGTCCGGCCGAAGCGATCACCTCCACCCAGCCGCTGGAGGTGCCGATCTTCTACCTCAAGGGCCTGACCCCAGGGGATCAGACCAGCAGCCAGGCACGCGCTTATCTGTTTCAGGGCATGCCCTATCCGACCTTAATCGACCTGGGTCAGCCCACCGGGGATCAGGTGACCGCGCGGGGCGCCCGGCCCAACGATCGGCTCTGCGTGTACGATCTGATCAATGGCCAGGTCGGTTGCGAGGCCATCACGCCCGGCGATGACCAATTGGAAATGCAACAACCTGCGGGCTGGCAGCCACAGATCATCATCTCGCCGGAATCGACGCGAACCCTGCAGATCAGCGTCACGCTGCCGAACAACGCCGCCAACGCAGCGCTGACCTTGACCGCCCGGCTCTATCCCACGGATGGACCTGCGCCTGCGCCCATCACCCTGACACACCAGGGCTGTCTGCAGGATGGCTGCGTCTATGGTGCAAGCCTCACTTCCGCCGCCCCGGTGCTGGAAGGTTATGTCTTGGTCGGCGAGACTCAAGGACTGGGCCTGGGTACAAACCCGCGCCAGGCGGTAGCCGAGTTTGCCGTGGGAGGCAACCCCGTGCGCATCGGTGCGATCGGCGCATCGAACAACCCGCGCAGCGTGCGTATGCGCGGCCTGCGCGTTCGCATGCGCGGCTTGCGTGCGCCGGCGGCCTCGGTGGATGGTCAGGTGATGGTCTATCCCGACGAGGAGCAGTTCGGCGCAGATCGGGAGTGGTCGTTCACCCTGCAGCCCGCCACCTGGCTGCAGGATCCGATCTCCTATGCGACCCCCATCGGCCGAGCCTACTGGCTGGCGGCCTCGGAGCCGATCACGGATTTCGGCCGGAGCTCCATCGCCTTCGAGTATCTGCAGTCCGACGTCCCGGCCGGCGAGGAGGCTTTCATCCACCTGTATTTCTGGGAAGCCAACGCAAAAACCTGGCGCATCCTTGACGGGCAAAAACTCGATCTTGAGCACAATCTGATTTCGGCGCGGCTGGTGGGTCCGGGGCTCTACGCGTTGTTCTCGCACATCGATATCACCCTCCAGCCCGGCTGGAACCTGCTCGGCTACCCCGTGCAGACGGCTGGCGTACCAGCAGCAGCCAGGCCGATCAGTGCGGTGCTCGCCTCCATCGCCGGCAGCTACTCCGCCGTCTACGGCTTCGACGCGGCGGACGCGGCAGACTCCTGGAAGTTGTACGCGCCCGTTCCTGGCCCCCGCAACGACCTGGCCACCCTGGAGTTCTCGCACGGGTACTGGATCCACATCACGGCGACCGAACCGATCACGCTCCATCTGCGCGGCGCATTCCCGGGCGGAGAAAGCCTGGGGGCGACGCCGACCACCCCCACCGCCTGGACCCGCAAGCAGCCCCTCCGGCCGCCGCTGACGCTTTACGGCCTGGTCAACACCAGCCCCAAGTTTGCGCCGGCGGCCGGCATGTCGGTGCTGGCGTTAGTAGACGGTGCGGTGTGCGGCCGGGGTCGCACCCGCGCAGAGACCACCGGCCTTGTCTACGAAGTCACTGTGGCGGCGAGCGATTCGACGGCCGTCGCTCGCTGCGGCAGCCTCGGCAAGAACGTGCTGCTCTTCGTGGGCGGCCAGGCGATGTCGCCGCGCATCCCGTGGAGTGACAACGGACTGCAACATCAAAACCTGATCGAAGACGAGTCCTGACCCGAAACCGGGCTGGTAGGACGGGGTGGCAACCTGTCTCACCTTTCCATGCACTGGCATTTCAGTTCTGGGGCGCGAGCATCCTGAGAACCGCCGCGCGGCGTGGCGGTTCTCAGGATGCTCCGCTTACTTCTGCCCCCAACGTGCACACCCTACGGCCATGGCGCAGTTGACACCCCACTCCGGGCGCAGTATGATGGCAATCGCAATCCATTCTCAATAAGGCTTGGCCGCTATGTCCACCGCCCACCCCCTGGAAACCACCCTGCATGCGACTCGTCGCCGCGTCACCGAGCAGCGCCGCCTGCTCCTGGAGATCGTCCGCGCGCACGGCGAACACCTCGACGCCGACCAGATCTACGCATTGGCCCGTCAGCAGAACCCCCGTCTCAGCCTGTCGACGGTTTACCGCACGCTGAGCCTGCTGCGCGACCTGGGGCTGGTGGATGAGGTGCACTTGGGCGAGGATCATCACCACTATGAGTTGAAACCGGCCGCCGCGCACCACCACCTGATCTGTCGCGGCTGCGGCCGGGTAGCAGAGTTTTCGACGTTCCTGGCCGACGAGTTGGCAGGCTCTGTCGGGGCGGAGTACGGCTACGACGTTCAAGAGGTCCGCATTGAGCTGATGGGCTTCTGCGCCGCGTGCCGGGCCGCTCAAGAACAAGAAGCCGCAGCGGGCGCCCCGCGCCTGCTGCCCGCCGGGATGACCTCGCAAAGCCGGATGCCCGAGGCAACCGGCGGAGAGGATGCAGCGAGACCCCTCAGCAGCCTGCAGCCGGGGGATGCCGGGGTAGTTGTCGGTCTGATCGGCGGCTCCGGACTCGGGGCTCGGCTGGCGGGCCTCGGCTTTGCCCCGGGAACCGAGCTCAAGGTGCTGCAGACCAGGGCCCACGGGCCGCTGATCGTGCGGCTACGCGATACGCGGGTGGCCCTGGGCGCGGGTGAGGCGAGCCAGGTGCTGGTCATCCCAAGTGCATCCCGCCACTTGGAGACAGAACAGGCACATGACTGAGCCATGGGAGGCACAGGCAGAATCCGGCCACTTGGAGACGGTCACGGTGGCGTTGGTCGGCCAGCCCAACACCGGCAAGTCCGCGGTCTTCAGCGCACTGACCGGACTCTCGCAGCACGTGGCCAACTGGCCGGGCAAGACGAGCGAGCCGCGCGAGGGGTTATACCGCATCGCGGATCTGGCCGTCCGCGTGGTAGACCTGCCGGGCGCCTACAATCTGACTGCTTGCTCTGCCGAGGAGCGCATCACACGCGACTATCTCCTGACAGAGCGCCCCTCGGTGATTGCACTGATCGCCGATGCCTCCGCGCTGGAGCGCAACCTCTACCTGCTGACCGAGCTGCTCGCGCTGCCCGCACCCGTCGTCCTGGGCCTAAACATGCTCGATGTGGCGGAGCAACAGGGGATCGAGGTGGATGCCGACGTTCTGGAGGCGGCGCTGGGCCTGCCGGTCGTGCCAATGATCGCCAGCAAGGGGCAGGGCCTGGCCGAGCTGATAGATGCCGCGGTCCGGCTGGCGCAGGGCGCGCCTTATGCGCCCCGTCGGCCCCAAATTCGCGCCGACCATCGCGAAGTGCTGACCGCGATCGAGCGGCTCATCGCCGGCCACGTGCCCCCACCCTACCCTGAGACTTGGGCTGCGCTCAGCCTGCTGCAGGGAGACGCCGAGGTCACGGCAGCAGTGGCCGACCGCCTCGGCGAGCGCTGGGAGCCGGTCCACGCGATCTTACGGGAACACGAGGACGCGGTCCTGGCCGTGGCCAGCGGACGCTACCAGTGGATCGGCCGCATGGTGCGCGCGGCGGTGCGGCGGCCGCGTGCAGGGGAGCTCACGCTAACCGATCGCTTCGACAGCGTGCTGACCCACCCGATCGCCGGCCTGGCCGCGCTGTTCGCAGTGCTGGGATTGACTTTCTGGCTGACCTACGCCCTGGGCACGCCCGCGCAGACATGGCTGGAGGCGCACGTGGTGCGGGCGCTGGCAGAGTGGCTGCGGTCGGCGCTCGGCTGGGCGCCGGCGTGGGTTGTGGGGCTGTTGGCCGATGGCGTGCTCGCCGGAGCCGGCACCGTGCTGACCTTCATGCCGATCCTGCTGATCTTTTTCTCACTGCTCGGCTTTCTGGAAGACGTCGGCTACATCGCGCGGGCCGCGTATATGACGGATCGCTTCATGCACAGCATGGGGCTGCACGGCAACAGCTTCATGCCGCTTTTCATGGGGTTCGGCTGCAACGTGCCCGCGGTGATGGCCACGCGCGTCATCGACTCCCGACGTGCCCGGATCCTTACTATCTTACTCGCGCCGCTCGTCCCATGCCCGGCGCGGCTGACGGTCATCGCGTTCCTGGCGCCCATCTTCTTCGGCGCGGCTGCGCCCCTGGTCGCGGTGGGGCTGGCGGTGCTGGCCCTGGCCGCGCTGGCGCTGATCGGGTTCGTCTTGCACGAGTCGCTGCTGGGGGGCGAGCACATCGCCTTCATCATGGAGCTGCCGGTCTTCCATGCGCCCCACACGCGTAACATCGCCATCTCCGTGCGTGACCGGATCATCGACTTTCTTAAGGGCGCCGCAACCATTATCCTGGTGATGTCGGTCGTGCTCTGGGCGCTCTCTACGCTGCCGGGCGGCGACATCGAGCACAGCTACCTGGCCGCGGCCGGGCGCTTCCTGGCGCCCACAGGCGCACCGTTGGGGCTGAATTGGCAGATGATGGTGGCGCTCCTCACCGGTTTTGTGCGCAAGGAGAATACGATCGCGACATTGGGTGTGCTTTACGGCCGCGGCGGCGAGGGACTGGTCGCGACCCTGGCGGCTGCCATTTCTCCGGCCGCAGCACTCGCCTTCCTGGTGACCCAGATGCTGTTCATCCCTTGCATCGCCACGGTGGCCATCATCCGGCAGGAGACGCGCAGTTGGCGCTGGACGCTGACCAGCGTGGGCCTGCTGCTGGCCGTATCCTATGCAGCAGGGTTCGCCGTGCACCAGGTCGCGCGCCTGCTGGTGCCATAAATCGTTCAACATCGCCCACTGATCCAATCCCCGAACTACCCAGTTGGCCGATGACGCTGGGGAGCTCGGCGGGTATCCTCTTGAATAGTTTGGAGGGGATATGAACCGACATTCCAGCCTCGGCTTAGTCCTGGTCGTCCTGCTTGCTGCGAGCTGCACCCCCTTGAGTGAAGCGCCGCCTGCCAGCGCAACGCCCGTCCCTGCGGCCGGGCTTCCCAATCCTGCTTCGGTGTTCTGCAAGGAGCAGGGCTTCACGCTCGAGCTGCGCACCGATGCGGCGGGCAACCAGTCGGGCATCTGCCACTTCCCGGATGGCAGCGAGTGCGATGAGTGGGCCTTCTACCGGGGCGAGTGTGGTCCGGCCAGCCGAACCGCCAGCAAGACCGCGCCCGCACCGGACGCCGTCGCCACCGCGACCCCGTCGCCCGAGACGAAAACCTACACCTCCGCAGCCCTGGGCATCAGCTTCAGCTACCTGCCCGAGCAGGATGGGCAAACCATCAAGGTGCTCGAACAAGGCGACAAGATCTACGTCTATCCCGTCCACATGGCGCCGACCGCCGGTCAGTGGGTGCAAGTGTTCCCTAAGCTGGCCGACGAAAGCCTCGTGGCGGCCATCGGGCGCGTGATCATGCCCGGCTACCCCAGCCAGGATTGTCTGGTGCGCGACACGACAGATCGCCACAGCGCCGGCAGCCAGGCGTCCGACTATCAGTACGCCGCGATCAGCGTGCGCCGGGCCCCGGGCGAGGATGATGCGGCGGTTCTGCCGCGTTGGCGGACCTGCCCGCAGCCCTACACGGTGGTCGGTGGCATCGGCTACTTCCAGGCGGACGCGCAGCATCCGAACCGCTTCCTGTTCCTGAGCATCGGCCAATACACCATCCTCGCCGGCCCCGAGCAGCCTTGGCAGGAGACGATCCGGTTCGAACTCAATACAACACCGTGAATCCCCGAAACGCCCGTTCCGCCGACCGCGCATTGCCGGAGAATACAGCTCGGTCGGCGGCCGTTTGATACGAAAAACGCCCCGAAGCACGGCGACTGAGGTGCTGCGTATCCATCCGAATCGTACTCCCTTGATGACAGAAGAAGAAAAATGCCATTGAACTTTAAGCGTCGGTGGCGCCGCTGGCGCCGGTCGCTCGATGCATCGGTATGGGTCAGCGCAGTGATCGCAGCCCTGCTGCTAGGTATTTGCGCGGTGGCGCTGGTGCTGGTGCGCGGCAAAGCGCTGCCGCCGCCGGCTCAGGTGGTCACGCCGACCGACGCGCGGTTCACCGAGGCGCAGGTCGTCCGCGTCGTGGATGGCGACACGATCAAAGTCGCGCTGGCGGGCCAGACGATCTCGGTGCGTTACATCGGGATCGATGCCGCGGAGCTGGGCACTACCGAAGGCGCCACGGCGCGCGAGCAAAACAGCATCCTGGTCAGCGGCCGGAAGGTACGGTTGGAGCGGGATGTGTCGGAGACCGATCGTTACGGCCGGCTGTTACGTTACGTTTGGGTCGACGATGTGATGGTGAACGCGGCGTTGGTACAGCAGGGCTACGCACGCGCAGCGGCCTATCCGCCGGACATCCGCTACGAGGCGCTCCTGGCGGCTCAACAGCGGGACGCCGAGTCTGCCCGGCGCGGGCTCTGGGACACGGTGGCCCGCGCGGCGCAAGCCGCCAATTTGCGGGCCGGGCCGGGCACAGCCTATCCGCGGGTCGGCGGCGTGCCGGCCGGTCAGGCATTGCAGATCGTGGCACGCGATGCCACCAGCGACTGGTATCAACTGGCGGGCGGGGCATGGATCGCAGGGGAGTTGGTCAGCAATGCGCCGGACGTACCGATGGCGAAAAGTCTCCCGCGGTTGACGCCCGGTGCGACGCCGACAGCCCCACGGCCCTGAAGGGGCGGTTGTAGGGTGGTTGAAGGAAGAGCGGCCGCGGCGTGACCAAGGCGAGTTGGGGCTACCACGCCGTTGAAGCCCCAACAGTTGAAAGGGGCCGGCAGTGCGGCGACCTGACTCACGCAAGACGGCCGGCCGCCAACGACGTATAAAAAGCCAGCGCCTTAGACCCCAGACCCAACACTAACGCTTCCTGCGAATCAGTTAACCGGGCGCAGGCGTTGCGCGCCAGGGGGAGCTGAGGATCTTCGAGGAGCAGCGCGCCCTGATCCAGCAGCGTCTGCAAGGGCACGTCGACATGAGCAAGGGCGACGATCTGTGCCGGCCAAAGCCAGATCAGCCCAGGCAGCTCTTGCGAAGGGCAGGGCGTGCCCGCCAGCGCCGCCTGATAGAGCACCAGGCACTGCCAACCATCGTGCGGCACGTGCCAGGGCCGCCGCGGAGGGGTGTGCCAGTGCCGAAAAACAACGGCGGCGGGCCCCATCGGGTCCGCCAGCCGCTGCCACTGCACCTGCGCAGGGCCATGAACAAACAGGGTCTCGGCGCAGGACTGAAAGCAAAGCGGACAGTTTATTTCCTCAAGGCTTTCACGCAACGCGCCGGCCATGAACGAGGCGTCGTACGCCTCCAGACCGCCGCCGATGGCTGTCACCTGGGCGATCAGATCGTCGTGTTCCCGACGCAGCGGACGGATGCCGCATAGAAAGCGGCCATCGCGGGGAACCAATGAACCTGCGCCGTGAAAGACTGCTGACGAGACGATGGGTGAGAGACTGGCGAGAGTGGACATTGTATTCATATAGTCCTCCGGATGGGGCACCTGTACCTGATGCTGACTCCATATTCCGCCTACGGCATGGGCGGAATATGTTCATTTTCGCGCAAATTCTCTCAAATATCAAGAGTTTTATTTCTTGATTTATTAAATTTTAGATAAACTTTTCTCTTTTTATACATAAAAACCCTCCCAAGTCACAAGAGTCTTGTGCGCGATTTGCCCCCGCGCAACCAATCGGGTATGATAGGAGTCAAAAGCCACCCGAGGAGCCGGGCCATGCACCCTGAACAATACCCGGACACCGCACAATCGGCTGCCGAAGTGCTGGCCGCTGCCGAGCGCCTGGTTGCCGAAGCCGGCGTCCCGCTGGATGGCGCGACCCAGCGCACCATCCAGATAGCGGCGCGGGCCGCCGACCGGCTGGCGGCCTGGCATTGTCCAGCGGAATGGCAGGCCGCGGCCCGCTTGGTCGCGCTGCCCACCAGCGCCGATCCGGCCACTGATGCCCTATCCACAGCCCGGGTAACACCGAGGGTGGCGGACCTGGTGCACCGGTTCCACAGCCTCAACCGGACCCTATACCCGCAGCCGCGCGGCCGGCCTGAATTGGCGCGCCCGGCTTTTCAGCATTTGCAAAAACTATTCATCGCCTCATTCACGGATGAGCCGGTCACCTTCGTGGCCCTTGGACACATGCTGGCGCAACTCGAAGACCTGGGCGAACAGCAGTCGGCAGACAAACTGACCCAGGCCGAACACCTGCGCGTGGCTTGCCTACCAATGCTGGAGCGCTTTGGGATGGGGGATGAGCAGCGCCAAGCAGCCGAGGCGCTGCTCCGTCTGCTGGAGCCGGCCCGCGCCGAACAGATTGCCGGTTGGATCCGACAGCACGACGCGCGGCGCGAGGAGATTCTGGGGTTGGTTGAGGCCACCCTGCGCGCCAACCTCCCCGCTCACGGCGCCGCGGTAACAGTGACCATCCGCCCGGTGCGCGCGGCGCGAGTCTTCGAGCAGAGCGGCGCCTATCCGCACCTGGGGCCGGATCTCGACCGCGATCAGGCTGCCCGCGCGCTGGCCGGCCGGATCGCGGTCGACGTAACTGCGGCCGATGAGGCCACCTGTTACCTGATTCTGGGCTGCCTGCACCGCCTGGGGCGGCACGTAACAGGCACCTTGCGCGACTATCTCGGCGCACCCAAATTCAATGCCTATCGCATGATCCACACGACCGTGGCCATCGAAACCACGCGCGGTGAACGGCCAACGGTCGACTGCTTCATCTGCACGGAGGCCGCACAGCAGAGCAATCGCCGCGGCCGCGCGGCGGAATGGGAACAGGGATCAGCAGCCCCAGAACAGCTCCGGCAAGCCTGGTGGCATCGCACAGAGCGCGAGCTGAGCATCCTACGCACTGCAGAACCGGGTGCGTATGCCCAGCCGACCTACGTTTTCACGCCGCTGGGCGAGTTGCACACCCTGCCCAGCCAGAGCACACCAGTCGACTTTGCGTTTCAACTGCATTCGGAGCAGGGACAATTCTATGCCGGCGCCCAGGTCAACGGTGTGGAGGTGCCGGTCGATTTTCACCTGGCCAACGCCGATATCATCAACATCCGGTTTGACCCGCGGTTGCCGTCCCGCCTGCGGCGGGAGTGGCTGCAGACCGTGCAGACCCCGGCGGCGACCGCCCGTATCCAGAAGGCGCTGGCCTACCGCGAGCAGGGCGCCGACCGCGGCAAGCTGCTCTTGGAGCAGGCCGTTGAACAGCAGTGCAAACGCTTGGGGATCACGTTGAGCAAGGTGCGCCTCAGCGCCTACTTCGATGAGGCTGCACACTGGTACCAGTGCGGTGACAGCGAGGCCCTGTATCAACAGGTCGCCGGCGGCCGGCCCGCACCGGAGGCTGTGGCGCTCCGCATCGCGACGCAGGAGGTCGCGCAGCGTGTCGGTTATCCCGACGGCCGGCCCCTGGGCCTGCGCGCTGAGCGCGTGCGCGTGGCCCAATGCTGCAAGCCCGCGGTGGACACGGAGATCGCCGGCCACTTCTACCAGCCCAACACGCCGCATGAACGGATCACTCTCCACGCGACCGACTGCCGCTGGTTGCCGCACGATGCACGGACGACCGAGTTGACCTGGCGCCCGCCTGCAGACGAGAGCCAGTACGAATTTCTCGTGCTGGGCGCGGATCGCAAGCGCCTCTTGACCGAGGTGCTGGAGCCATTCCACGCCCAAGGCCACGCCCTGCACCGAGTGCTGGCCGAGCGCCTGGTTGACGACGCGGCGCACATCCAGGTCCTGGCTGAGGTGCGGGGCGGTGACGACGCCAGCGCCCTGGTCGCTGCCATCAAGGCCGTGCCGGGCATTCAAGAGGTCGCAACACGGCCGTTGGCCATGACGCCACAAGAGGCGCGTGAGCTGCGGCGGCATCTGGCCGCCGCGCACCCCTATCGCTTCAACCAGCCAGCCTATCGCCTGGGAGACTTTCTCGGCCGCGCGGAGGAGTTGGATGCGGTTAAGGCCTTTATTGCGCGACCCGAGCCGGTGGGGCCCTTGGTGGTGTATGGACCATGGCGCATCGGCAAGACATCACTCCTCAGACATCTTGAGCGGAGCGGGATCGGCGATACCTGGGTGGGCGTGTACGTGGATTGCCAGCCGGACCGCGGCCCGGGCCTGGCCGGTCTGCTCGGCGAGGTGATCCGAGCCAGCTCCGAACGCCTCAGCCAGATCCCCGATCTCTTGGGCGGAGGGCTGACTTACCTCACAACGCAGGAGCGGCAGCAATTGGCAGAGGATCCGGTCGGCGTGTTCGCCCAGTTTTGTCGACGCACGGCCGCGGCCCTGACCAGCCGGCGCGACATCCGGCTGGTCGTGCTCATGGACGAGTTCAGCTCGCTCGACGACCAGGTGCGGCAAGGCCGGCTCGATCCGCGCATCTTCGACAACCTGCGCTACCTGATGGGCGGAGAGCTGGATGTGGCGTTTGTGCTTGTGGTGCAGGCGGCCGCGCTCACAAGCATGCATTCCCTCACCAGCCGCGGCGCCGGGCTGTTGGAGATCGCCCAACTGCTGCGATTGGGCCCCCTGGATTCGACGGCGGCGCAGGCCCTGTTGGCCACGGAGGCCGAGGCGGTGGGCCTGAGCTGGCGCGCCGAAGCCTTGGAGTACGTCGTGACGGTGACGGCGCGGAACCCCTACCTGCTCAAAGTGGTCGGCTATCAGGCGGTCGAACAGCTCAAGCGCACGGATCACCGCGTGTTTGAGCTGCCCGATGCCGAACAGGCAGCCAAACTCAGCATTGCCACGGATCGCCACGCCGATCTCTATTTCAGACACATGACCGGCGCGCCGGTCACGGCCGGCGCCTGCCGGCTCTTGCACCGACTGGGATCAGCCCGCACTGACGCATGGTCGCCCGAGCCGGCGCTCCTACCGCCCGGCCAACGGGACGCGGACGCCGCGCGTGAGCTCTTGGCGGCCCTGGTGCGGCTCGATGTGCTGGCTGCCGGCGTGACCGTTGCCGGCACACCGGAGTTCCGGGTGCAGATCCCGCTTTTCGCGGCCTGGGCCGCTGCGTATCAACCGGCTCGAATCACAGGAGAGGACTTTACACATGCCTGACGTTACGTCAACGCGCGAAACCGGTCACTGGCAAAACCCCTTCACCCCGCGGCCCGGCTGCGTGCCGCCACGCGCGTATGGGCGCCAGGAGCTCCTCACGACTATGACCCGCCGTCTCACCGGGGGCGATCCGGCCAGCCTGAACCTGGTCGGCCCGCGGCGGATCGGCAAGACCACCCTCCTGCGGGACCTGGGCACGGCGGGAGGGTGCCTGCAGCGCGCCCCATTCAGCGCCGCAATCGGGCCAGGCCTGGCCCCGAGCTGCCTGGTACCGATCTACCAGGACCTGGCGGGCGCGTCGCCCGACAATCCCTTCATCGACCTGACTGAGGCGGTCCTGACTGCGCTCGAACGCCGGTCCGATTTTGACTTGCGCGTCCTGGCCCACGAAATTCAGTTGGATAAGACTGCGGCCCAGCTCGATCGGGTCGGCACGCGCGCACGTCTCAGCGCGCTGGCCCGGGCGACGCAAGCGCACGGCCTGCGGCTGATCCTCGGCCTGGATCATGTGGACGAAGCCCACCTGCTGGCAGATACCGAGTCCACCCAATACCTGACGGAATTGACCGGGTATGCATCGCTGGTATTGGCCACGCGGAGGCCGCTTGTCGACATCTTCCCCGATCTGGCCGGGTCGCCGCTGCTGTATCGGCTGGAGCGCCTGGACGTGCGGTTGTTGGAACCCGAGACCGCGGCAGAGGCACTGGTTGCACCGGATGCCGAGCTCCAATTCAGCCGGAGCGACCAGCTATTGCTGCTCGAACTCGTTGGCCGGCACCCGTATGTGCTGATGCGCGCGGCGGCCACCGCCTACGACCACCTGCGCGCCACCCGCGTCCAACCGCTGACCCGAAACTTCATCTGGCAGACGGTGAATAGCGCCTTGGAGGTCATCTTCCAGTATCTCTGGAATCACTGGGAGGGCGATCTGCGCGAGTTCCTGCGGGTGTATCGCGATCCGCACACCGACTGGAGCCAGGTCGCCGGCCGCGCGTTCGCCCGTACGCTGCAGGATGAGGCGATCATAGCGGAAGATCCGGCCGTGCCGGACCGTTTGGAGTTCTTCTCGCCCTTGTTTGCGGCTTTCGTCAACCGCCGCGCGGCTGAGTTGATCCCGACGCCGGCCGCCTCCCAGGCTGTGCTGGCCGCGCCGCACAGTCTGCTGGCCGAGATGGATCTGGGACCTCGCACCAAGAGCGCACAATTGTTCCTGGCGCTGTACCAGCAGCTCGGCCAGCTCGTGCCAGACGCCGAATTGGAGCGCGCCATCTGGAAAGCGAAAGAGGCAGGCGGGGCGAAACACGCCCTCGAGATCGCCGCGATGGGACTCCGCACTAAGCTGAGCAAAGCCCAGGCGCCCTACTCCATTGTGCGGAAATATGGTCAAGGTTACCTGTTGGAGCCGAGCCAGCCGCACAGCAGTGGCGACTAGTACAGCTCGGCTGAATTCACCCTTGGATTAAGCTCCCAGGGCCCTGCCTTGTGGGTCCACTTGAAGGGCGTGGCCGTGGTGCGGTTGAAGTACTCGATGAAGAAGCATCTTTGCGGAACGGATCTACGACTGCCGGTGATCGTGGCACGCGTGGCAATAGTGCGAGGCTTGCTCGTCAGGCTTTTGTGTACAGCCCGTGCCTTTGACCAGCGGGACGTTGTAGGTTTGGCCCGTCACTTTCATCGTCTGCACCAGGTGATCCCCATCCCAGCGAACCTGACCTAACTTCTCCCCGCGCTCCGTCACCACCACCTGATCGCCAACCTGCAGGGGATACTTGCCGTTGACCTGGGCCTGGCGCAGCACGACATCGTTCGGATCGGTGATCGTGGCCAGTATGGGCGCCTCCGTCAGCGTCCCGTGGCAGGTGCGACACTGGGTATACTGCGCGTCGGCCTGGCTGCCGTAGATATCGCCGTCACCCATCGCTTCCCGCGTGGTGTGGCAGTCGACGCAATCCAACTCCCATTCGCAACGCGTGAACTGCCCGATGGGCTGGTAGTACTCGGCCAGGCGCTGCGCGGACGCGGCCGTTGCCGCCGGCAAGGCCGCTAGATCGGTGCGCTCGACGAAGGTCATCCGCGGTAGATTGTAGTTGCCGCGGTTATGGCAGTGATTGCACTGCGTGTAGGGCATGGCTGTGGTCAAGCGATGCGCGCTGGCGTGACCGGGCTCCGTGTGCGAGAGGGTGGGATCGCTGCCCTTGTACAGGCCGTCCGCATCATAAAGCGCGTGACAGGCCGCGCAGCCGGTGGCGCGATAAAAGGTCGGTTTGGCGACCGGTTGGGCCCACAGGTGACAGGTGAGGCAGCGCGCAGCAAACTGCTGCACAGACCCAGGATCCGCTGCGTCGGCTGTGAAGGCCGTCAACGATGCGACGGCGTCCGGAGACACGACCCGATCATCCCGCACCGCGTGGACGCCCATGTGTGCCGCCTGATCGGGCTGCGCGCCGAAGGCAAAACGCACCTGGGCAATGGCGCCGGCATAAGTGGCCTGGATGCTGCTGTTGACCCGCTGGATGTGATCGCGGGACGCAGCCGGATCGCCGTTGTGACAGTCGGCGCCGCCGCACGCGACATCGGCCACGGCCAGGTCGGCTGGATTGCGGCCGCCGTACAGCCCGGTGTGGGCGAGATCAGCGTCCAAGGCCAGCCCATCGCCGCCGTGACAGGTGGTGCAGCCGAAAGCCGCGACCGGATGCGAGGGGCTGATTTCTTCGATGCCATCGTGGCAGGTCAGGCAGAGCTCTGGCCGGTTGGTCAGGGTCGGAATGATCTGTACGACCGGCGGCTGGCCGGCCTGTCGGCCCCAGGCGGCGAGGAGAACCAGGGCCAGGACAATTCCCGCAGCAGCCACTGCCCGATCGTGCGCGCTCATCGCAGCAGACCCCTGGCCGTTAAGGCGATGACCGTGATGAGGACCGCCAGGAAGACGCCTTGCGCCGCACGTCCCGGCCGGTTGAACCATTCGCCGACCCCGGCCTGTTCCCGGTCGAGCGCGTAGGGCAGGACGCTCAACAGCAGCAGCACGGCCAACGGCGCCAGCACGCCGGCTAGGAAGGGCGGTGCGCTCCGCAGCAGCTCCTGGATCCACAGGAAAAACCAGGGCGCACGGAGCTCCGCGGCCAGCACGGTGAGATCGGCGGCGGGCCCCAAAGGTGCGTCCACGGCCACGCTGAGCCCGACCAGCACGACCAGCGTCAGCAGAGCTGCAACCAACTCGGTCTTGACCAACTGCTCGCGGCCCACGCGAGACGCCGGGCCAGGCGCCGGCTCTCGATGGGAGATGCCGCCATCGCGGCGCACGCGGAAGCTGTGCCAAACGATGAGCACGGCCGCCACGGATACCAGCCCGAGCACGTGCCAGGCGTAAAACCGCAGCAAGGTTGCCTGGCCCACCGCCGCGCCGCCGATCACCAGGCGGTAGAGCATCGGGCCGATGCCAGGGACCGCGTTGATCAGGTTTGTACCCGTCACCAACGCGATGGCGGTGTCTTGATCCCAACGCAGCACGTAGCCGGTGAAATCGAGCAGCAGCGTGAGCACCAGCAACGCCATCCCGATGAGCCAGTTGAAGCGGCGCCCTTTGTAGCCCCCGCTCAGCACGACGCGCGCCATGTGCAAGGCCACCGCCCCCACCATCATCTGTCCGCCCCAATAGTGCATATTCCGCAGCAGCCAACCGAATGGGGCGAGGTAGGTGATCTGGCGGACCGACTCAGCGGCGCCGGCGGGGGTGGGCACGTAGAGAAACATCTCCAGAACGCCAGTGACGCCGAGCACCAGGAAGAGCAGCAGCGAGATGCCGCCCAACCCAAAGGTGTAGCCGAAACGGCTTTCACGCGCCGGCAAGGTCGGGGGGTGCAAGTGGTAGAAGAAGTTGGGACGCTTTGTAGTCATGGCGCTGTGCAAGGCCGCCTGCGGTTGAACCCGGCGTCGCGAACCTTGTTAGCACAAGTTTGCCCAACGCCGCACAGTACGTTTCAACGTACTTTTTACCAGCCGGTGATTTTAATCACCGGCCTGCATCATATTGCCAGGCGCGTCTCCGGGGCCACCGACCGGCCGCGATCCACTATGGCCTGCCCATCCTGGTCCAGTTCGAGGGCCAGATGGTGCAGCGCCTTGCTGGCCGGGCCGCTCTCCACCTGGCCATCGGCGCCAAAATGGCTATCATGGCAAGGACAGGCGAATCCGCCGTCGGTGCGCTGTTCCACCAGGCAGCCCAAATGGGTGCAGACAGCGTCGAGCGCATAAAGGCCGGCGCTGTCGCGTCCAATATAGGCGCGTGCCGGGCCGAGATACGTGAGCGTCGCAGGCGCGTAGCGATCCGGCGGGCCAATCGGGATCGCTGTCGGGACGTCAGCAGTGGGCTCAAAAGCAAAATAACGCGCGATCTGGCCAACCGCGAGCGCGGAGACGACCATCAGGGAGCCGCGGGTCAGCCAGGTGAGGAACTGGCGTCGACCCACCGCCGGCCTGGCGCTTCCATGAAAGACAGTCATGCAGCCTCTTTGCCGCCGAAGACGGTCTGCAGCGCGACGCCCAAGGCCCGGTAAAATGGCAGACCAGCCGTCAGCAAGCCGTCTGCCAGCCTGGGCAGCCAGACGCGCAAGTGGGTGCGCTCAAGCTTCTCCAACGCCTGCCGTGCGAGCGCTCGTTCTTCCTCTGCCGCCAGGAGGGACTGCAAACGCGCCAGTTGAGCCGCGAAAGCCAGCTCCACCGCCGCATGATCGGGCATCTCGCTCGTTTCCTGCACGCCCCAATGGGCGTAGAGAGCCATAACTTCCTGCGCGGCCTCGCCCAGCACCCGCCCCTCGGTGTAGACCGACTCATACGGCAGGCAAGGCGCGCCGCCGTAGGTGTTCACGAACAGCCGGACGTGCTCCGATTGCAGATCCTCCAACGCATCGCTGCACAGGGCATCTGTCATCAGATGAGCCCAAGGTGGAACGACCGGCAGCGCCTGGAAGCGTGCCTGCATCTTCGCAGCAAACGCAGCGTCCGGGTAGAGCAAAGCCTGGGCCAGGAGTTCGTAGACTTGAGGTTCAGCAGCCACTCTCGGGATTCGCGCCCCCTTTCAGCCATTGGTAGAGCCGCTGAAACGTCGCGTCGTCCATGACCGAATCGGTATGACCGGGGATAGTGTCGACACCCTTGCGCATCCGCGCGAGTTCCTGCTCGAAGGTATCGCTGAAACCGGCCAACGTCGGCCCTTTCGGGCTGCCTTGGGCGAACGCGCCGTGGCAGGCATCGCAGCCACCCTGCACCCAGAGCGTCATGCCCAACACTTTGCCGGCGTCAAGTTGCGGGGGCGGCGCAGTGGGCGAGGCTCCGGTCGGCTTCAAGCTCCTAAGCCAGCTATAGACATCATAAGCGTCTTGCGCCGGCAGCTCGGCCTCGTTGAACGCGGGCTTCGGCGGAATTGCGTTACGCAGAATATGCAGGAACTCGTCAAACGACAAAGTCGTGCCCGCCAGCGAGGCGCCGATGCCGCCGGTTCCGGACGCGTTGTGGCAGGCGACACACTGTTTGTCGAGATAAACCTGCTGCCCACGCGTCAGGTCCGCCGGCGCCAGGTCAGTGGCGGCTGCCGCCAGTTGCGTAGCAGTCGGAACCACGGGCGCGGGGGCCAAGCGCTCGGCGCAGGCAGAAAGCAGCAGGACGCTCAAGGCAATGGCTGCCAGGACGATGCCAGGTCGTGTGATGGATTTCATGCGTCTCCTTGCCTCACATCGGTGACGAATAGGATGCGGACCAGCGCTGTTTGTTTCCCTATCCGCGTTTGTCCGCGGTCATCTGCGTCCTGTTTTGACTGCGTCCGCAGCCTCCACCCACGGCACGCCACCGATCATCCACTGCGCGAGCGCGGTCGACTGGTAATATGCCCGCCCCGAACAGGAGCGGCAGTACGCCACGCCGTCGGCCATGATCTCGCGCTCGTTGATGATCTCTTCCCCACAGAGCGCGCACGTCGTCCGCACCCCGGCGCGGCTGATCAGATCAACTACCGGCGTGCTCAGGACGACCGGCGTCATGGAAAACAACTCGTCATCCGGCATCATCTGGTAGCCGATGAGTTGAGCGAAGTAGTGACCGGTCCCGCTGGGGGCGTAGTCGCGGGCGCGCGCCCGCACATCGGGCCGCGGGGCCAGGCGAAGAGCCCCACCGGTCTCCACGCTGACGAACGTGGCCGCGACTTTGCCGTAATCCTCGATGCGAAGGGTACGGTGGCCGGGTGATACTCCCGCCGTCACCTCCAGCCCGTCCAGAAAACAGCCGTCCGTCTCCGCGATGACCAGGAGTGTCTTGTCCTGCCTGGGAATCTCCAGGCCCAGGGCCAGCGCACCGGCGATTGCCATCCGCACCCCCAGAATGAGGCGCGGGCAGAGGTGATCATGCCGTTTGCTTGCTTCTTCAAGATAGAGTCGTAGATCGTGCATAGAATTCTCAAAGCCTCTCGTGTGCCCGTCGCTGGCCAACGCTGAGACACAAGACGGTCATGACGCCGTCAGTCGTTCTTGCACCGCCATAGCAACTGAAGTCGCTACCACAACACCTGCGCAGCATTGGCTGATAGCTAACGCGTGTACAGCGGCAAGAAGTGCGACACCTGGCCGGCAAACACGATCACATAGCGCAGCACAGCGCCGCCGACCAGCACCAAGGTAGCGCTCAGGCCCGCCCACAGCCGGCTGTACCGCACCGCCTGTTCCCGCCAGACGACCGGGAAGAGCTCGAAGCCCTCGATCGCCAACGGGGCCAGCAGGCCGAGCAGAACAAAGCCCAGCCAGAAAAGCAGGGTATACGGCCCGCCCAAGAGGATGCGCAGGCTGCTGGACGAGCTCCAGGTGCTCAAGGCCTGGTGCAGGAAGAAGGGCGTCACGATGAAGATCTCGACCAGGATCAACATGATATCCAGGCTGACCAGGAAGCGGCGCTCCTCGTGCAGATAATCATGGCCGGCCTTCGGGCGGAGCAGGGCGGCGATGAGCAGCACCGCCGCGGCTCCCGTGCTCATGGCAGAGACCAGGAAGAGCTGGGCCACCATGGGCGTGTTCCAGAGGGGACGAGCCGGCACCGCCCCGAGCAGCACACCGGTGTACATGCCCACCCCGATCGAGATGGGCGCGCCGATGGCCGCCACGATGCGCCGGGCTTTGTTGATCTGCGCCTGGTCCAGGGGCTTCCAGATCCTCGGCGTGTTCGGGGCACTCCGCCGCTGGGGCGCCTTCAGCAAATCGCGCCAGGGTCGCGGGAACCACAGCAGGAAGTAGACGAGCGCCACCACGGTGAAAAGCGTCAGCAGCCAGGCGCCGATGGACATTGGCGATGTAGCCTGGACCGTCAGGAAGAGCCACCAGAACTCGAACGGCTTGGTCAGGTCGAAGACAAGCGAAAGCAGGCCCAGCATCACGGGCCAGGGCGCGATCAGCGCGCCGATGCGACTGATTCGTTTGTAACGCTCGCCGCCCAGGTAGGTGGCCAGGCCGGAGACAAAGAAAGCGCCCGCGCTCACGCCGGCTGTGAAAAGATAGAAGACGATCAACGCATTCCAATGGAATTCGATGTGTTCCATGATCAGGCGCTCCACTACGAGATGATTTCTAAAGGATGCTTCGCGATCGCTGGTGATTCGCCGCAACGAACCTCATGCCGCGGATATGCTCAACATGAGAAAACGAAGGCTTATTCGATGACCCGGTTGCTGTAGATATAATAGATCGCGGGCTCGCTGCCGGCTTCTTCGTACAGGCGATAGTAAGGGTGTTTCGCCAACAGCTTGGCGACTTCGCTCTCCGGGTCGTTGATGTTGCCGAAGTGGCGCGCATGGCCGATGCACGTTTCCACGCAAGCCGGCGGCAGGCCGGCGTCCAGCCGATGGACGCAGAACGTGCACTTATCAACTGCCTTTTTCTCCTCGTTCACGAAGCGGGCGTCGTAGGGACAGGCCATCATGCAGTATTTGCAGCCGATGCACTTGTCGAAATCGACCAACACCAGGCCATCCTCCCGGCGATAGGTGGCCCCGGTGGGGCAGACGCGCTCGCACGGCGGATTGGAGCAGTGATGGCAGTTTTCGGGCAGGAAGGTCGTGCTCAGGTTGGGGTAGATGCCCTTGTCGATCTTGACGATCCAGTTGCGGTGCTTGCCCAGGGGCGCCTCATTCTCAACGGAGCAGGAGATCATGCAGGCTTCGCAGTCGATACAACGCTCGGGCTCCATCACGAAGACCCACCGGGTTTTCGCTGGCGAGGTGTTAGGATGATCCATCTCTCGCTTGTCCTTCATGCTTTGGTGACCGTAACAAAGGTCTGTGAGAGCGCCTGCGAGCCGCTCACCGGATCGGTGAAGCTCAGGTGCAGGCTGCTATCGCTGATCCCCTGACCGTAGGAGGTGACGAGCGCCTTGCTGACATGGCCGAAACCGAACGTCATAAACACGCAGTCGGGCCGGATCTTCTCGGTGACGTAGGCGACCGTCTTGACCTTCCCGGCCGGGCTTTCGACCCAGACCTCGTCGCCGTCCCGGATACCCCGCTCGGCCGCCGGCACGGTATTGAGCCACAGCGGGTTCGACGGCATGCGCTCGTGGAGCAGCTTGTTGTTGTGCGTGGCGCACTGGGTATGCTGGGCCACTTTGCCGGACAGCAGGAAGAAGGCGCCGGGCGCGTTGCTGACCGGTTCCTCCCAAACAGGCACAGCCGAGAAGCCGCTGTTAGCCAGGGTCTGCGAGGCGAGCTCGATCTTGCCGGTCGGCGTGTTGAAGACGAACGCCTTGTCACCCTCGGCCGCGCTGGTAGGCAGGCGATAGTGCCCCTTTGCCTTCAGCTCTTCCAGGGTGATGTCCAGCGGCGCGAGCTGCTGTCGCAGGTAGTCCTCTTCGTCCTTGTACTGGAAGTAGTCGCCCAGGCCCAGCCGCTGTCCCAATTCCTTGAAAATCCACAGTCCGGGCTTGCTCTCGTAGAGCGGCGCGATGGCCGGTTGGCGGATGAAGACCGTGCCGTCCACGACGGCCAGCGGGTCATAGCGTTCGAGATACGACGCCTCCGGCAGCACCACGTCGCTGAACCAGGCGGTGTCGTTCATGCTGACGTCAATCGTGACGATGAAGTCCAGCTTGCTCATGGCCTCGGCCGTCTTGGTCCGGTCCGGCAACGACTGCGCCGGGTTCTGCCGGTAGACAAACCAGCCGTGCGGCTGATAGGGCTGCCCGGTGATGATATTGTCGCGCAGCTCCTGGAACACGCCGAGCTTGAGCGGCACCAGCGGATATTTCCAGGGCACGCCGTCCAACCGCGCCGCGGCGGTGCGCGGGTACGCAGGCTGCGGGATGCTGCCCAGCCCTGCGCCCTCCTCGCCGCCCACCGGCTGCAGGCTCCCGGGACGCCCCCAACTGCCGACCAGCGCGTTGAGACAGGCAATCGCGCGCTCGGTCTGGAAAGAGTTCAGGAAATTGCTGGTGCGCCAGTTCGGATGGGCAAACGCTTGCGGGGCCGCCTGGGCAAACTCGATGGCGATGCGCCGGATGGTTTCAGCCGGGATTTCGCACTTGCCGGCCGCCCACTCGGGGGTGTAGCTCTGGGTGGCCTCTCGCAGTGCCGCGAACCCAACGGTGTACTCCTGCACGAAATCGGCATCGTACAGCTCTTGTTCGATGATCACCTGGATGAGCGCCAGGTGGAAGGCCAGGTCGGTGCCCGGCTTGATGGGCAGCCACTCGGTTGCCTTGGCCGCGGTCTTCGTGAAACGCGGCTCCAGGACCACCACCTTCGCCCCTCGTGCGATCGCCGACATGGCATCCTGCGACTCCGAATTGGAGATACTGTCCAGCACGTTGCGGCCGGTGTAGATGATGTAGCGAGCCTGGCTGTAATCGCGGCCCGGCTCTTCCAGGCCAAAAGTCATCAGGTTGGCGGTGATCATGGAGTTGTAGCAGAGCGAGCGCTGTGTCCCATAGTTGGGCGTGCCGAAGGCGTGCAGCATGTTCTCGAACTGCGTCTGGACCAGGTTGTGCGTCGTGCTGAAGATCATCGCCTCGGCGCCGTACTGGTTCTTGATCGCCAGCATCTGGGCCGCGACGTAGTCCAGCGCCTCGTTCCAACTGAGCCGCCGCCACTTGCCGCTGCCGCGCGGGCCGCTGCGGATCAGGGGGTACTTGAGCCGGTCGGGATCGTAGGCGGTGGCGATGCCGGCCTGGCCGCGCGGGCACAGCATGCCGCGGGAATGCGGGTGGAAGGGGTTGCCTTCCAGCTTGTAGATCCGCTCGTCCTTGACTTTGGCGCGCAAGCCGCAGCGCCAGACGCACATCTCACACAGGGACGCCACTTCGCGGTCGAACTGCGTGGGGGGCGCGTCGCTCAGGCGGCGCACCGAACGGAACGCAGCTTCCGTGCCCAGGGGATGCAGCAGATCCAGGCCGCTGGCGGCCAGCGCACCGGCCACCGCGGTCGCGCCCGCCCAACGCAAAAACTGCCGCCGCGAGACTCTGCTCGATGGGTTCGATTCGTCGGTCATCTTCTGGCTCCACCTGGCCTGTTATTCAGCAGCCCGATCCCGTCGGGTCCCGCCCTTCTTTTCCAGGACATAGAACAAAAAGAGCGTCATGAGCGCGAAGAGCGCGATAAACAGCCAATGGTTGACGTTGAGCAGTTCGGCCAGGTAGACCATGCCCAGATTGGCGATCGCGGAGATCGCGGGGAACACCGTCGGGTACGTCAGGCCGAAAAGGATCGCTCCAACCAGGAAGCCCAGGAAACCGGGGATGATATAGTCGATGTTGCCTTGGCCGCCGCCGGCGGCACAGGTGCCTGGTCAGTAGCCGGCGCCGGCCATGCCGACGCCGAAAATCAAGCCGCCGACCAGGTTACCCACGATGTAAGTGGGCATCGTGCCAACGAGACTGACCAACCCCAAATCCTTCAGGGCGTAAACCCCGATCATCCCCACCACCATCGCGGACATCATGAACTTGAGGACGGCCAGATCGGTGAAGCGGAAGACATTCACGATTTTACTGTACCTGGTCAGGCCGGCCTTCTGCAGCAGCCAGCCGAACGCGAAGCCAATTATCAGGGCCGGAACATACTGGAGCATCTAATACCTCCCGCGGTAGAAGATCATGGCGGTGGGAATGCCGGACATGAACATCCCCATGATGAAGAGGAAGGCCGACGGCGCCAGTTGCAGGCCGCCCGAGATGGCCAGCCCGCTGGTGCAGCCGCCGGCGATGCCCGCGCCGTATTCCAGCAGGATGGCGCCCACGAACAGGACCAGCCAACGCTTCCAACGCGCCGGGCCAAAGATGCGAATCCACTGATCGTCCGAGACCGCACGCCACTTGAAGGTGCGGCCAGCCAGCGCGGCAACCAATGCCCCCACGAAGATCCCCAGCAGGACGAACACGCTCCAGCCGATCCCGGCCGGCATCACAAACTTCCAGTAGATGTTGTCCCCGGCGGCCGGGCTGACGGCCTGGACGATCGACCCACCCAGGGTCTCGAAGCCACCTGACCCGCTCAGAAGCCGACCGGTGAAAGCCAGCGATAACACTGCCAATAGGCCCAACAAGGCGCCTCCGAGATAGGGAGACCACTCACTTTTTCTGAGCAGCTTGATCACTCTCATAACGTACTCCTCGTGCGTTCGTATGCGTCAGCTACGCGTGTTTCTTGGGATCGGAGGCGCTGTCTTCAGCTTCCTCGGGGCGCTTGGACACGTCAGCCACCGCCTGGGTGACCGGTGTCACGTTGTTCCGGATCCACGCGGCCACTTTGCGGCCCCAGCCTTCCCACGTCCAGGCGGTCCCGAAGAAGACGGCGCCCAGCCCCAGGATCATCGCGCCCAGGGTCAGGTTGCCCCAGTTGGAGACTAACGGCTGTCGGGCGGTCTGCTGTGCATAGAGCAGGTTGTAATCGATCTCCTCACCGCCCTGGGGGGCGCACGCGGCCGTTGTGCTGATCGCCGCAGTGGCGCTCGTGCCCGCCGCCCCACCACCGCCGGTATTGAGCTCCACCCCCAACGTTGAGGCGTACGTCTGCCCCTTCGCTTCATAATCGGTGGCATGGCAGCTCGCACAGGACGCTTTCACGTCCGCATTCCAGTCGACCATCCCCTGGTGCGCCGCATCCTTGTCGGTCGCGTGGACGTTGCCGGCATGGCAGAACTCGCAGAAATCACCGAAGGCGTGATCGGTGTGCCAGGCTCCCTTGCTGTTCACCGGGTCCTTGGCCTGCACCTCGTGGCAGTTCTTGCACGAAGAGGCCTGCGTGCCGCATTGCGCCTGTGCGGCCGGCAGATGGAGCTGCGCTAGCACCAACAAGAGCACAATACCTGCACCGGAAATGATCCACCACCACTTACCTTTGACCATAGGACCTCCTTCCGAATTGGGCCAGGCCCAAGATGCTCACAAGCGCCCAAGCCCGTCTGGGCTCAATGAGCCGATTTCCCGCAACCGCCGGACTAACGCCCAGCGATCTGCAATCATCTGTGAGATGATGTCCGCTATGCACTGGATTATGTTGAGAACGCGCTCGCGATCCGCGCTTGATAAGTGATACACCGCCTCTGAGGTGCTGACGATCTGCTCGCGCTCTATCCCAACCTTCTTTGCTGCCAGAGCAAGCGTCTCGTCTGCCGGCGGCCACGTGTCCGGTGCAACGCAGCCTGCAACCAACATGCCTTCCAAGGTGTTGTCCACCCGAATGAAGGCCCGCGCACAGAGGGGCCCGAATTGGCTCCTGACAAACTCCGGCCTCAAGGGCAGTGCGGCAGCCAGTCTCGGCCAGGTCTCATCGCACAAACGGCCAAGCCCGCCATCCTGCATCAGAGTCCGATAGTAGCTGCACGCGTTGCTGGGTTCGGTGAGTGGATGTCCCTGCATATCGGTCACCACAAGCATGACGCCCAACAACTCGGCAAACAGGTCCTGCAACTGCTGGATGCCAACCGACGACACATGCGCAGCAAAAGACGGCGCATCGTCGC
This sequence comes from Anaerolineae bacterium, assembly GCA_026645775.1. Classification (GTDB taxonomy): domain Bacteria; phylum Chloroflexota; class Anaerolineae; order CG2-30-64-16; family CG2-30-64-16; genus MO66. Next base: position 5,637 of record JAPKMS010000112.1, on the reverse strand, counting down.
TGTCGGTCAGGGCAGTGACAGTGGCAGTGACAGTGGCAGGCGCGGGGCTATGCTGCAGCAAGGACTCGATCACCGCGCGCGTAAACCGCCACTGCTTGCCGACGCGAATCGCGGACAGTTGGCCGCTTGCCACCAGGCGGTAGATCGTGGTACGGTCAACGTGCAGCAACTCCTGCACCTGCCGTGTGGTCAGCAGTTCGGCCATCGATTCATCCACTGCGCAACACAGGATCGTGCCTGGTATAAGGTCAGCCCAGGTGCGTCACCGAAGGATAGTCAGAGAAATGACGCCGCGCCGGTTCCTGCACCCCATCGGGCGCCTGCAACACCAGCAGTAGCCGGGCGACCTCATCACCGGGATTGCCCCAGCAATGCGGCAGGTCCGCTTCGAACAGCAAGAAATCTCCAGGCTCCAACAGGTAGAGCGCCCCGTCAATTTCGTACTGCACATGGCCTGCCAGGCAGCAGACAAACTCGTGCCCCGCATGCACGACTTGCCCCGTCCCCATATCGGCGTGCGGCGCCAGGGTGATCAGGAACGGCTCCATCTGTTGGTCGGCCAGCCGTGCACCCAACCCCTCGATGGTCAGCCCTGCCCCGCGGATCACCGGCCGCTCGCCGGAGCGAACGCGCAGGACACGTGCCAGGGTCTCGGTCTCAAAAAAGTAGCTCATCTTTACGCCCAGTGCGCCGGCCAGCCGCTGCAAAGTGGCCACGCTGGGCGAGATCTCCTCGCGCTCGATGAGGGAGATGGCATTGGGCGAGAGGCCAGCCAGCTCAGCCAGCCCGCGCTGCGACAGCTCGCGCTCTTTGCGCAGGCCGCGGAGTCGAGCGCCCAGGGAAAATCCGGTATCCGGCATAGGGGGTACAACCAAGTATCAGAAGCAAGATCGACAGGAATTATGATACCATAGTCACATTGGTGAGTATAGCTGATTTTCCGACCTTGTCAACTAATAAACTTGACGGCTCGGAGGTCAAAAAGAGGATGAACTATTGGGAGCACTCGCCTGGCAGGCAGCCCGCCTTGAGCCATTCGTACACCCGCGCAAATATGTCGTCGGCCATGTTCTCGGCGCTGTGTTCGGTGATCGTGGCGGCGGTGCTGCGCATCTGCGCCAACTCCTGGGCGAGCGGATCATTGATCCCAGCCAACGCAGGGCCGGATGCGCCACCTTGGGCAAACACGCCATGACAGGTCGAGCACTTTTTGCAGGTCCAGATGGTCATGGCCATCATCTCTTGCACCTCAGGCAGTTGGCTGGTGGGAGTGATCACCGGCGATGACATCACCTCGGCCTGCGGAACCAGGGTGCGCACCCAGGCATACATGTCGTAGATGCTTTGATCGGGCAACGTGGCTTCCTCATAGGCCGGCTTGTGTGAGGAAGCGTTCCGTGTCGTGTGCAGGAACTCATCGTACGATAGCTTCGTCGCAACCAATTGCGGCCCGATCCCGCCCAGCGCCAGGGGGCCGTGACAGGCCGCGCACTGCGCAGTTTGCCATGCGGCCTGACCATGATCAAGATCAGGAATGACGATGGTCACCGGCGCGGTGTTGGGAAGGATCGCGGTCGGCGCGATGCTGGGAGTGGGAGCGGAAGCCGGCGTCGGCGGCGTTTGGCAGGCGCTGAGCCCCAAGCCTGCCATCAGAAGCAACACAGCGAACCTCAAGTATGCTTTCATCACGGCCTCCTTGCCACCAAGTCTATGCTAATATGTTGTACAATATCACGACTGTATAATATTGTCAACCAATATACTTGACAAAACATACAACAGGAAGCTTGGGGCGCCTACCTAATCATGTATACCTCTCGTCTTTATTGACATCATGCACATAGGGTGATATGCTCAGGTCCGGCAGATTGAGGTATGGCGGAGGTGAAGACTATGCCAAGAGGACACTGGGAACCAGGCGGTGGCTTCGGCGGCAGCGCATGCCCGCGGCGCATTGCGCGCTTCCTGGAGCCGTGCCTGCTGCTGTTGTTGCGCGGGGACGCGACCCACGGTTATGGGCTGCTGGAGGCGCTGCGCCAGTTCGGCTTCGCACCGGGCACGGTGGATGCCAGCGTGATCTACCGTATCTTGCGTGAGATGGAGCAGGCCGGTTGGGTCAGCTCACAGTGGGACACGACCGGCTCCGGGGCCCCGCGGCGCGTTTATACCGTGACGCCGGACGGCGCGGAGTACCTGGCCGCATGGATCAGCGACCTGCGCGCCACGCGTGACGAGATTGATCAGTTTATTCGAGCCTACACCACACAATCAGGAGAGAGATAACATGCGTATCGCAGTTTCCGCAGAGACGAACGCCGGCCTGGACGCGCCGGTGAGTGGCCATTTCGGGGGCTCCCCTTACTTCACCCTGGTGGAAGTAGCGGACGGGCAGATCAACGCCGACCAAGCCGTGGCCAACCCGTACTTTCCAAACCACGAACCGGGGCAAGTGCCGGCTTTCATCCACAGCCAGGGCGCCGACGTCATGCTCACCGGGGGAATGGGGGCCCGGGCGGCCGCTTTCTTCCAGCATTATGACATCCAAGCGGTAACGGGCGCGTCCGGAACCGTGCGCCAGGCCATCCAGGCCTTCTTGCAGGGCCAACTCGCCGGCGCCGCGCCTTGCCAGGAGCACGGCGAGCACAACTGTGGCGACGAGCATGACCACGGCCACCACGCAGGCCACTAACACGCGAGGCTGAAACATGGTCACAGAAACAGACGTTCTTCGGGCTTTAGCTCACGTGATCGACCCAGAGCTGCAGCGCAGTATCGTCGACCTGGGCATGGTGCGCGATCTCCGGGTAGCCGCTGGCAAGGTGACGTTCACGCTGGCCTTGACCATCCTGGCCTGCCCGCTGCGAGACCAGATCACGACGGCTGCCAGAGAGGCGGCCCTCGCCCTGGACGGCGTCCAGTCCGTCGAGATCGCGCTGGGCGAGATGACTGCGCAGGATCGGGCCAAGCTGCAAGGTGGCCAGGCGCAGGAAGGGCTGGCAGAGAAGCTCAACCACGTCAAGCACGTCATCGCGGTGATGAGCGGCAAGGGCGGCGTGGGCAAGTCGCTGATCACCGGGCTGCTGGCAGTCAGCCTGCGCCGCAGCGGCTACCAGGTGGGCGTGCTGGATGCCGACATCACCGGCCCCAGCATCCCCAAGATGTTCTTCCCCAGCGGTGTGCGCGCCGATTCGAGTCCCCTCGCGATCCTGCCGGCGGAAACGCGCACCGGCATCCGCGTGATGTCCATCAACCTGCTGCTGGAGAGCGAAGATCAGGCCGTGATCTGGCGCGGGCCGTTGATCAGCGGCGCGATCCGCCAGTTCTGGTCCGAAGTGCTGTGGGGCGAGCTCGATTACCTGGTGGTGGACCTGCCGCCGGGCACATCAGACGCCTCGCTGACGGTGCTGCAATCGCTGCCGATGAGCGGCGTCATCCTGGTCACTTCGCCGCAAGACCTGTCTCGGATGGTGGTGCGCAAGGCCGCGCACATGGTGGCGCAGGTGGACGTGCCGCTGCTGGGGTTGGTGGAGAACATGAGCTATTTCGTCTGCCCGGACACCGGCAAGCAGCACGAGATCTTCGGCCCCAGCCAGGCGCAGAACATGGCCGACTGGCTGGGCGTGCCCTTGTTGGGCCGCCTGCCCCTTGACCCGCAGATCGCCTCACTGTGCGACCGGGGCGAAATCGAAACCTACGCGGAGAACAACTTCGGTGCGGTCGCGGAGCAAATCGTTGCGCTGGCACCGGGTGCACGCAAACCCGTGCTGCCGGGGACGTGAACTGCGCATGACCGTCGTAATAGAGCCCATTGGCGTCATCCGTGTTCCAGCGCTGAGAGTGCTTCCATGACAGAGATGATGATCGGCTATGAGGACGCGCTGGCGGCCACCCTGGCTGCCCTCGAACCCCTGCAGCCCGCCGAAATGGCGCCTCTGTGGGATCTCACTGGCCGCGTGACTGCACAGGACCTGACCGCCCAGGATAACGCGCCGACCACCGACGTCTCGTTAAAGGACGGCTACGCCGTGCAGTCGGCCGACGTAGCCCAGGCTGCCCCCGACCACCCCGTGCCCCTGCGCCTGGCCGGCCAGGTGGCAGCGGGAGGGGTCTTTGCCGGCCAGGTTAGCCCGGGCACGGCCGTCCGCATCCTGAGCGGCGCACCGCTGCCCGCAGGCGCCGATGCCGTCCTGGCAGAGGAGTTCGCCCTGCGCGATGGGGCGCGCGTCATCGCGCTAGCCGATGCGGCCGCCGGGCGCAATGTGATGCGTCGCGGCAGCGAGTTGGCCGCGGGGCAATGCATCATCCCGGCGGGAACTGTTTTACGGCCTGCGCAGGTAGGCCTGCTCGCGGCAGCCGGCTACAGTGAGGTTCCGGTCGTGCGGCGGCCGCGCGTCGGCATCGTCGCCACGGGGAATGAGGTGGTCGGCCTGGGGCTGCCTGCAGCCACGCCTGGGAGCCTGTCTGGCACCGCGCGACGCCTGGAGACCGGCCAGGTCTTCGCCAGCAATCTGGCCACGGTGGCCGCCTGGTGCCGGCACTTCGGCATGGCGACGTCCGGGACCGTCGCCGCAGACGACCCGGCCATCCTGGCCGCGGCGCTGCTGGACGCACTGGCAGAGAACGATGCCGTGATTACCAGCGGCGGCGCCTGGAGCGGGGAACACGACCTGGTCGCCGGAACCCTGGCAGAACTGGGGTGGCGCAAGGTCTATCACCGGGTCCGGTTGGGGCCAGGCAAGGGCGCGGGCTTCGGCATCTGGCAGGGCAAGCCGGTCTTCATCCTGCCGGGCGGCCCAGCGTCGAACCAGATGGCCTTCCTTCAGCTCGCCTTGCCCGGCCTGCACCGGCTGATGGGCTGCCCTCATCCCGGCCTGCCAGCGCGGCCGGCGCGCCTGAAGGCGGCCGTCTCAGGGCAGCAGGACTGGACGCAGTTCATCGAGGGCCGCTTTGAGTGGAACGACGGCAAGTTGTGGTTTAGTCCCGGCAAGGGCCCAAACCGCCTCCGGTCCATGGCCAATTGCGAAGGTTATGTCAAAATCCCCGAAGGGGTAGAGACGCTGGAGGCGGATGCCCTGGTGCTCGTGCAGGTGCTGCCCGATGTGCCCACTCTCTGGGGGATTCCTCAACAGCATCGCTCGTTTGGTGGTTATTGAAGTAGACCAGCAGCCTGTCGGTGTAGATCTTTCCGTGGTTTCCAGCTCAAGCCGGATCCGTGATCCGGCAGCGTTGTGGGCCACAGCCCAGCGGATCATGGATCCGCCGGGGGCGCGAACCCCCGGATCTACGATGCCCATTCCGGCAGCTCTGCCACCGGATAGGTGTAGCTGTGGTGCTCCCAGACCTGGTCGTGGTTATACCACTTGACGGCTTTGCGGCCGTGAAAACGCAGATACGCCACCGAGCCAGGGGCAACGGCCACATACAGCAGCAGGCCTTTCAGGCGCAACTCGTCCACCCAGCACAAGCCAAGTCCCAGCGGCCGCGGCAACGCGAAGGATGCCGGCGTGACCCAGTCAGGGTTGCCTGATGATCAACTAGATAAAGATAACCTGCGCGCCCGCAGACATGTCCATGAAATCGCTGGCCGTGACGATGTCGATGACGCCGTCGACGAAGTCTTCCTTCTTCAGCCCCATC
>JAPKMS010000111.1 GCA_026645775.1 Anaerolineae bacterium | reverse complement strand
GTAGGTTGGTAGGTTGGTAGATTGGTAGATTGGTAGATACGTGCTGCACGAAGTTACCAAGTTACCAAGTTACCAATCTACCAGTTTACCAAGTTACCCTACAGGAGTACATCATGACCGAACGAGGCTACGTTCATCCCGAAAAGCTTGTAAGCACCGCCTGGGTGGCCGATCACCTGAACGATCCGAAGGTGCGGATCGTGGAATCCAACGAGGACCTCCTGCTCTATGCGCGCGGGCATGTCCCCGGCGCGGTGATGATCGACTGGGTTGCCGATCTAAATGATCCGATCACCCGCGATTATCTGAACCGGGCGCAGTTCGAGCACCTGATGGCGCGCAGCGGCATCGCGAACGATACCTTTGTCGTATTCTACGGCGATAAGAGCAACTGGTGGGCCTGCTATGCGTTGTGGGTGTTCGAGCTCTTCGGCAACACCCACACGGCGATCATGGACGGCGGGCGGCTGAAGTGGGAACAGGAAGGCCGACCGCTGTTGAAAGAGACGCCGCGCTATCCGATCACGCAGTACCGGGCGCAGGATCGCACCGACTACAAAATCCGGGCGTTCCGCGATGATGTGCTGGCCCACACCCGCGTCGGCCGACCGCTGGTCGACGTGCGCAGCCCAGGCGAGTTCACCGGCACGCTGTATCACATGGAAGGTTATCCCCAGGAAGGCGCCTTGCGCGCCGGTCACATCGGGGGCGCAGTGAATGTGCCGTGGTCCAGGGCGGCCAACCCAGAAGATGGCACCTTCAAAAGTGCGGAGCAATTGCGGGCGTTGTACGAGAACGAGCAGGGACTCAAATCCAGCGACAGCGTGATCGCCTATTGCCGCATCGGTGAACGCTCCAGCCATACCTGGTTCGTGCTGAGGTATTTGCTCGGTTACCCGGCCGTGCGGAACTACGATGGAAGCTGGACAGAGTGGGGCAATCTGGTAGGGGTGCCGATTGAACGGTGAGCGGGGAGTTAGTTGGTTAGTTGGTTTCCGACATCTGGCTACCAACCTTGCGAACTTGTCTCACCCGCGCTATACTCATTCGAACTTTCGAGAGGTCAAAAACCGGTGGATCGCCAAGCGCAAATCGATTTCATTCTCGATCATTACGAGAACCCGCGCCATTACGGCTCGCTGGCGCAGCCGGCAGTCGTCCAAAAAGGCGGCAATCCCGGCTGCGGCGACGTTGTGACGTTCTACCTGCAAGTGGATGGCGACGAACGGATCAGCGCGATCTCGTTTGAAGGCGAAGGCTGCACCATCAGCCAGGCCGCTTCATCCATCGTGACCGAGATGTTCACCGGCAAGACGCTGGCCGACGTCGAGGCGACCTCGTCCGATGTGATTCTGGACCTGCTGGGCCGCGAAATCGCCGGCACCCGGCTCAAATGTGCGACGCTCGGGTTGAATGCGACGAAGGATGCGGTGCGCCAATTGCGCCGAATCCAAGCCAACCTTGAGTAATCTGCAATCCGCCATGAGGTGTGGTCATGCCCACAACAACCATGACCCAATCTACCAAATCCCAATCTCCGACGCTCGACATTGCGGCCATTCGCGCCGACTTTCCGATCCTGCAGCGCCGCGTTCACGGTCTGCCGCTGGTCTACCTGGACAATGCGGCGAGCTCGCAAAAGCCGCACGCGGTGATCCAGGCAATGAGCCGGTATTACGAACAGACCAACGCCAACGTCCACCGCGGGGTGCACACCCTCAGCGAAGAGGCGACGGCGCAGTACGAGGGTGCGCGGGCCAAGGTCTCTAACTTCATCGGCGCCTGCTGCCCGAAGGAAGTGATCTGGACCCGCAACGCGACCGAGGCGATCAACCTGGTGGCCTACACCTGGGGCCGCGCCAACCTGAAGCGCGGCGACCGGGTCCTGCTCACCGAGATGGAGCACCACTCCAACATCGTGCCGTGGCAGATCCTCTCCGCCGAGATCGGCTTCGAGATCGACTACGTGCGCGTCGCCGATGATGGCACGTTGATCCTGGATGACCTGTCCAAGCTGTTGACGCCGCGCACCAAGCTGTTCGGCTTTACCTACATGTCGAACGTTGTCGGTACACTCAACCCGGTGCAATTGCTGACCGAGGCCGCGCACCGGGTCGGCGCGGTGGTGATGCTGGATGCGTGCCAGGCGGTGCCCCACATGCCGGTACACCTGCAGGCGCTGGATGTGGACTTCGCGGCATTTTCGGGCCACAAGATGCTGGGGCCGACCGGCATCGGCGTGCTGTGGGGCCGCCGCGAGCTGCTGAATGCCATGCCGCCGTGGATGGGCGGCGGCGACATGATCCGCGAGGTGCACCTGAGCGGGTTCAAGCCCAGCGAGCTGCCCTGGAAATTCGAGGCCGGGACGCCGGCCATCGCCGAGGCCATCGGCCTGGGCGCCGCGGTCGATTACCTGTCGCAAGTCGGCATGGAAGCCATCCACCAGGCCGAGCGCGACCTGGTCAGCTACGCCATGCAGCGGCTGCCCGAAGTGACGGGGCTGAAAATCCTTGGACCGGCGGCTGAGAAGCGCGGCGGGCTGGTGTCCTTTACGCTGGATGCCGCCCACCCGCACGACATCGCCGCGGTGCTGGATAACCTGGGCATCGCTGTGCGCGCCGGACATCACTGCGCCCAGCCGCTCCACGAGCGGTATCGCATCCCCGCCAGCGCCCGCGCCAGCTTCTACCTCTACAATACCCGAGAAGAGGTGGATCTGCTGGTGAAGGGACTGCAAAAAGTGGTAGAAATGTTTTCATTCTGACAGAGCAGGGACGAAACATGGACCTTTACGCCGAAGAAATTCTCGATCACTACAAACACCCGAGGCACTACGGCCACCTGGAAACCCCGACCCTGACCTTCCACGATCGCAACCCGCTTTGCGGCGACGAGATCGAGCTGGAGCTCAAGATCGAGGACGGCAAAGTGACCGATATGGCTTTCACCGGGCACGGCTGCGCGGTCAGCCGCGCTGCCGCGTCGATGATGTCGGAAGAAATCATCGGCAAGTCGTTGGAAGAGCTTCGCGGCTGGGACAAGAAAGACATCATCGACCTGCTCGGTATCGAAGTCGGGCCGGTGCGCCTCAAGTGTGCGCTGCTGCCGTTGAAGGCGATGAAGGCCGCAGTATGGGGGCTGGCGGAAGACGAGTAGGTGGTAGACTGATAGATTGGTTAGCGGGCACACATCGATGGCGGAAGAACCATACCAATTTACTGATTTACCAATCTACCGTTGACCAGGAGAACATGATGACCCAATATATGAAAGTCGCCCGCGTCGATGACATCCAGCCCGGCGAGAAACTACGGGTTGAGGTGGACGGCGCCGAGGTCGTGGTGGTCAATCTCGACGGCACATTCTACGCCATCGCCGATGTGTGCACGCACGACGGGGGGCCGCTTGGCGAGGGCGCACTGCAAGGCTGTGCATTGATCTGCCCGCGGCATGGTGCACGTTTCGACGTTCGCACCGGCGAGGCCCTGACCCGGCCGGCCTTCGAGGCAGCGCCGACCTATGCGGTGAAGGTGCTGGACGGCGATGTGCTGGTGGAAGCGTATTGAGTTTAGGAGATTGGAGTAAGAACATGGCTTTACCCACCGAAGAAACCGTGCGCGAGGTCATCCGCAAGAACGTGTTTGACCCTGAGATCGGCCTCAACGTCGTCGATCTGGGCTTGATCTACGATGTCCAGGTGGCCGAGGGCAAGACCGTCGACATCAAAATGACGCTCACCAGCCCGGGCTGCCCGGTCGGCCCTCAGATCATCGCCGGTGTGCAGAATTATGTCCACCAGGCCTACCCTGACCTCGACGAGATCAACGTCCACGTCGTCTGGACACCCATGTGGGATCCCGGCATGATGACACAGGAAGCGAAAGATCAGTTGGGGTTCTTTTGACGGGCGTCAGGGATCAGGCGACAGGGATCAGTTTGACCCCTGACTCCTGATCCCTGATCCCTGATCCCTGATCCCTGATCCCTACTATGAACACCCTCTACCTCGGCACGCAGGGCTTCACCTACCCCTCCTGGGTCGGGCCGTTTTATCCGCCCGGCACGCCAGCGAGCGCGTTCCTGGCGCGTTACGCGGCGCAGTTCAGCACGGTCGAACTCGACACCACCTTCTACGCCATCCCGCGCGCCAGCACGATCGCCGGCTGGCGCGAGCGCACGCCCGCCGGGTTCCGGTTCGCCGCCAAGTTTCCGCAGACGATCACGCATCAGCGTGGCCTAGCCGGCTGCGGCGATGAGATGGCCGCCTTCCTGGACGCGATGGCGCAGCTCGGCGACAAGCTCGGCCCGCTGCTGCTCCAGATGCCCCCCTCGTGGGGTGCAGGCGGGTTCGATGCCCTCGCAGCCTTCCTCCAGACCTTGCCCGCCGACTTCCGCTATGCGCTCGAAGTACGGCATCCGTCGTGGCTGGCCAAGGCCATGCTGCCGCGGCTCCTGAGCTTACTTCAGGGGCACGGCGTCGCGTTATGTCTGGTGCAACATGCCTGGATGCCCGTGCTCGACGAGACCACCGCGCCGTTCGTCTACATCCGCTGGCTGGGCCGCCGCGAGGACATCCCCGACGACGACTTCTCCCACGTGCGGGTCAACCGCGACGCGCAGCTCGACCGCTGGGCCGGGCAAATCAAAGGCTACCTGGACGCCGGGCTGAGCGTCTACGGCTACTTCAACAACCACTACCAGGGCCATTCCCCGGCATCCGTCCGTGCGATGCAGATGCGGCTAACGGATGCCGCTGAGCCCGCGCTGCAAGAGCCCTTGTTCCCGCGCTGACACGCTCCTCCCACCCCGCTGTCACATGCCTCCAGGCGGTTTGGCGACCTGACCGGCTAAAGCCTCGATTCCGGAGCGGTAGGGAGCCATTTCAGGTCAACGTCCATGTTCGGTAGGGCAGAGACAAAGATGAAAAATGCAGTCATCCGCGTTCACACCTGCACTTGCGCCGAAGCGCAGCGCAGGTGCAAGTGTCCGCGCTCGTCCGCGTCCCACTTTTGGGTTAAAATATACCTCGCGTAACCTTTCTTGGCCGCCTACGTCTTCATTGACAACGAAGTTTCGCACTGAGAATTTGGTCGCGCAAGCTTTGTGTCAACACCTCCACCGCTAGACCAGATCTCATTGGCGTTTCTGCGTTTTCCGCCCCTTCAATCCTGTAAGTAGATTCAGCGTGCGCGGATCACGGAGGCACCCATGAATACCCCTCACTTGCGGCCCCCCCTGGCATTTCTGAGCATCCTGTTTGTGATAGCCCTCGTGGGCGGCGGTTTAGGAGCGCTCCCGGCGCGCGCCCTGCCCGCCGAACCCTACCTGGTCAAGGACATCAATGCCCTCTCGCAGGCCGGCTCCGCTCCCAGCGGCCTCGTCAGCGCGCTGGGGAAGCTCTTCTTCTCAGCCGACGACCGCGTCCACGGCCAAGAATTGTGGGTCAGCGACGGCACGGACGCGGGCACGGCGCTGCTGAAGGATGTTCTGCCCGGCGGCGACAGTTCTTCTCCCAAGTACATCACGCAGATGGGCGGCGTCATCTTCTTCAGCGCCCAAAATGGCACGACCGGCGAGTTGTGGAAAAGCGATGGCACAACGGATGGCACGGTGCTGGTCAAGAGCATCGCCATCCAGGACACGACAGAGTTGAGTTTGCTCGTCAATGTGAATGGCACGCTCTTCTTCGCCGTAGACACCTATAGATCCATTTTTTATCCCGACGGCGTGCGTCAACTGTGGAAGAGCGATGGCACCGAGGCCGGCACAGTGCGCGTCAAAGATTGGGGTTGGAGCAGCGCCCATGGAAATGAGATCACAGCCTTGGCTAACATCAACGGCACGCTCTTCATCGCCAGCTCTGGCCGTGGATTGTGGAAGAGCGACGGCACTGAGGCCGGCACGGTGCTGGTCAAGAACATCTGGACGCAATACCTGACCGGCGTGGGTGGCGTCCTGTATTTCAGCGCCGATGACGGTGTGCATGGGCCGGAGCTATGGCGGAGCGATGGCAGCGAGGCCGGCACCGTGCTGGTGAAGGACATCCGGCCCGGGGCGACCGGGTCCGGGCCGCAGGACTTGACCGTCCTCGCTGGCGCGCTCTACTTTTCCGCCACCACCGATGAGGCTGGATCGGAGCTATGGCGGAGCGATGGCACAGAGGCGGGCACCGTCTTGGTGAAGGACATCCGGCCTGGCACGGCCTCAGGCAGCCCCGATAACCTGGTGGTTCTGGGCAATCGCTTGCTCTTCTCGGCCGACGAGGGGACCAACGGCGCCGAGTTGTGGCAGAGTGACGGCACCGAGGCGGGCACGGTGCTCGTCAAGGATATCAATCCCGGCGGCACGGGGGCTAGCCCGCTCAGCCTGACCGCCGTG
>JAPKMS010000110.1 GCA_026645775.1 Anaerolineae bacterium | reverse complement strand
CCCGGGCGGGTCTCGCCCGCGAACATCCTTCCCCTGAAGATTTCGACCATTCATACGTTCCTCCTCGAACCTCAACTCACGGCAGAGGTTTCGGTATGATCGGGATCGGTGTCAACAGGATGACCGGGGGCGGCTTCGGGATTGATGGCGTCTGCAATTGGATAGGCGGCTGGCCGGTGACCGCGGGTGTTGACGTCGGCGGCTTGGCCGTGGGCCGCGGCTCTTGTGTGCGCGTCGGCTGGTGTGTGGGCTGAACGCGGGTCGGCTGCGCCCGGGTCGGCTGCGGGCGGACCGTGTTGGCCGGCCTGACGCGCGTCCGCGTGGCAGTCGGCCTCGGGAGCGCGGGCGTCGCGATGACCGGAATCTTCATGATCTCCACGTTGCACTCGAGGAATTGGGCCTCGGCCCAACCGCGCTGTTTGGTTTGGGTCACCACAGACAACCAGAGGCCCTTCGGCTCGCGGCCGACCGGGATGACCACTTCACCGTAGTTCAACTGGCGCAGCCGCGCGTAGGCCGAACCCGGGCCTGCCAAGAGCCTGGGCGTGCCTTTGCGTCTGACGGTGCACTGGGGCGCCGGGGTCGCCGTGGGAGCGAGCGTCTCGGTCGGCGTGAGGGTGGGCGGCGGCAGCGTCGACGTGAAGGTTGGCGGCGGCAGCGTCAGTGTGAGGGTGGGCGGCAAGGCTGTGGCAGTGAAGGTGGCGGGCAGCGACGTGGCAGTTGGCGTCGGCGCGACGGGGGGCCCCTCCACCGTCTCACACGCCGCGATCCCCACCGCCAGACAACCCAGCACCGAGAGCACAAGGACGACGTTTCGCTGGTTCATGGGTACCTTCCTTCTCGGAACAGACACCGATCCGGTGATGCAAAACGCTGTTGCCAGTGCTGAGCCCAGGGGGGGATGTGTGCTACGGGGCAGGCGTTGGACAGCCGTTGGTCTCGTGCAAATAAACCCGGCATTCGTCGCCGGTCAGCCCACGCGTGGTACGCGCAGGAACAAGGTTCATCAGAGCATCCGCCGGCACGCACAGCGCACACCGATACAGGAGCGCCAGGCCATCCTCACTCGCCGTGAGCACCCTGTTCTCCTGCGGGCTGAAGTTTGCACTGTACACCTTGTCGGTATCTCCGCGCAGCACCGCGAGGCTGCGGCCATTGCTCGCATCCCAAATGCGCGCGGTGCCATCCATGCTGGCCGTGGCGATCCACCTGCCATCCGCGCTATAAGTCGCTCCATACACGCCGCTGGTATGCCCGCGCAATTCGGCCACCCCTGCGCCGGTGCTCGCCTCCCAGACGCGGGCGGTATTGTCTGCACTGGCGGTCACGATGTGCGCGCCATCCGGGCTGTACGCCGCGCTGTACACATCACGGGCATGGCCTCGCAATTCGATGAGCGCTTTCCCCGTGGCCGCGTCCCAGATCACCGCCAGGCTATCGCGGCTCCCTGTCAGGATGTGTGCGCCATCCGGGCTGAAAGCCGCTGTGTAAACATCGCCATTATGGCGCAGCTCGAATTCCTGGGATGCCGCGCGCACCTGTCCCGCGCCATCAAACGTCAGCCGCCAGGTGCGCGCCGTGCCGTCCGAGCTCGCCGTGACGACCCGCTGCCCATCCGGGCTGAAGGTGACGCCGAGCACGGCTCCCCGGTGGCCCTCCAGCACGACACCCGGGGCCAGGACCTGGCTGCCTACGGCGCCGGTCGATGCCGGCAGGTTCCAAAGCCGGGCAGTGCGATCTGTGCTGACGGTGGCGGCCACCTTGCCGCCCGGGCTGAAGGCTGCGCTGGTGACGTCGCCGGTGTGCCCGCGCAGCTCGGCGACCTGGCGCCATTCGCCCGGCGCTCCGCCCGCGTCAGCCGCCGTCTGCCACAACCGCGCGGTCTTATCCGCACCGGTCGTGATCAACAGCTTGCCATCGGGGCTGAAAAGCGCCTGATAGACCCAGCCCTCGTGCCTGCGCAGCTCGGCCAGGCTCTGCCCTGTCGCAGTTGACCAGACGCGCGCCGTGCCATCACCGCTGGTGGTTGCCACGCACCGGCCATCGGGGCTAAAATTGGCGCTCCATACCGAGTTCGTGTGGCCCGCAAGCACCATCTCGGCGCCAGTGATGCCGGCGTTCCACACGCGCGCGGTGCCATCTTCGCTCGCCGTGATCACCCGCACGCCGTCGGCGCTGAAAGCTGCCGTGCGGATCGGACCGGTGTGCCCCCGCAGCACGGCGACGCTCCGTCCCGTGGCCGCCTCCCACACGCGCGCCGTGCCATCCTGGCCCGCGGTGACGACATAGCGGCCATCCCGGCTGAACGCGGCTCCCAACACCCAATCGGTATGGCCGCGCAACTCAGCCACCAGATCGGCCGCACCCGTCTCTGCCGTCGCGTCCGAGGGCAACAGCAGCCGCCACACCCGGGCAGTGCCATCGCCGCTGGCCGTGACCGCGTACTCACCATCCGGGCTGAAGGCCGCTCGCAGCACCCAGTCGGTGTGGCCGATCAGGTCGACCACGTCCGCGCCGGTCTCCGCATCCCAAATGCGCGCGGTTTTGTCGGCCCCGGCCGTGAGCACCCAACGGCCATCCGGGCTGAAGGTCGCGCTGCGGACGCCGTCGGTGTGGCCGGCCAGGAGGGCCAGTTGCTGGCCCGACGCAGCGTCCCAGATGCGCGCCGTGCCATCTGCGCCCGCGGTGACGACACGCCGGCCATCGGGGCTGAACTGCGCCGAGCGGATTTCGCCCGTGTGCCCGCGCAAGACCGCCACCGGTGCACCGTCCGCAGCTTGCCAGACGCGCGCTGTACCGTCGATGCTGGCCGTCAGCACCCGTTTGCCATCGGGGCTGAAAAGTGCGCTGTAGACGCCGTCCGTGTGCCCAGCCAACGTGATGGGCTCACTGCTGGCGCCAGAGGGCGCCGCCAATGACCACAAACGCGCGGTTTTGTCCGCGCCTGCCGTCGCCACCCATTTGCCGTCCGGGCTGAACGCGGCGCTGTTGACCGCGCCCGTGTGACCGCGCAGCACGAGCACATCCCCGTCCGCGCTCGCGCCCGACGCCAGCGGCCAGACGCGGGCGGTGCCATCGGCGCTGGCGGTCACCGCGGCCGTTTCATCGGGGCTGAAGGCGGCATTGTTCAACACGGCAGTATGCCCGCGCAGCACAGTCTGGATGCGTGACTCGGCCAGCGATCGCCGCAAGGCATCTTCGGCCTGGTCGGTGTGTGCCGCGTTGACCGCCTCTGCCGCGAGCAGGATGCTCAACTCGGGATCGACGTCGAGCTGCAGGTTGGCGGCCGCAGCCAGCTCGCGGGAGATGGCTTGCGCCTGGGCCCGGTTGGCCCGCACCGTCTGCTGCCTGACGATGCCAGCCAGCGCGATCATGGCGACGAGCAGGAGCGAGAGCCCAACCACGCCGAGCCACAGCCGGCGGGAGCGTTGCCGCTCCGCGACCAGGCGTTGTTCGGCCGCAGCACGTTCCGCCTGTAAGCGCTGCTCGGCTTCTGCGCGTTCCTGCGCCTGCAAATAGCGCGCCCGCCAATCCAGGATCGCCGGCGCGAGGACATCATGAAAAATCTCGTAGCGCGGCGCCTGGAGCTGATCCGGCGGCGCGGCGACCGGGCGCAGGATGCGCACGTCAGAGGCCGCAAGCTTGTCGAGCACGCCGGCCAACTCACCCTCGGCGATCCGGCCATAGAGGGCCAGGTCGTGAACGGTGTGCGCGATCTTAGTACCCGATGGCGTCACCAGGAAGTTGAATACGCGGGCCGCGTCATCCTGCTCGGCGGCCGACAACGCCCGCATGGTCGCGTCAAGGTGGGTGCGTACGATGTTTTCGGCACCGCCCAGCCGGGTCAGCGTGGCCAGCCGCAGGATGTGCGAGCCGGCGAGCTGCTCCTCGTCCCACAGCCGGGTCATCACCAGTTGCAGATACGGCATTTCGATCCGGTCATCGGG
>JAPKMS010000109.1 GCA_026645775.1 Anaerolineae bacterium | reverse complement strand
GGTTCCAGGTTCCAGGTTCCAGGTTCCAGGTTCCAGGTTCCAGGGAAAGAGGGTATCACGCCAATTTAGTTTTGTCAATATCAAACTCAATATTATCAATACTTTTTCAAAGTAAATTCACATTGCCGCATCTCTGCTGACCTTGATCGATGCGCTTCTTCGCACGGGTCGCATAGCACACAACCATGAGTTTGCCGCCGACCGGGCCGGGGGCTATAATGGCGCGCCGATTATCGCACCAGCGACACTGGCACGTCAGCAAAGGACAACCACACAATGCCTCTTACGTTTCCCCCGGCAAAAAGGTTCAAAGCTCGCCTGGCCCCGGAACGCACCCAGCGCGTCTTGGCGCTGGCTCTGCCGGCCGTGGGCGAGCAACTGCTCAACATGGCCGTGGGATTGGTTGATACCTTCATGGTCGGGCACCTGGGCGCGAGCGCCGTCGCGGCCGTAGGGCTGTCCAACCAGGCGATCATGCTCGCTACCACCTTCTTCTCCGCGGTTGCCACCGGGGTCACCGCGCTGGTGGCGCGCCACACCGGCGCGCGGGAGCCCGCTGGCGCCAACGGCATCCTCCACCAGGGGTACCTGGTGGGCGCCCTGCTCGGCGTCATCACCACCACATTGGCGCTGGCCTTCGCCGGGCCCATCATGACCGTGCTGCGCGCACCGGCCGATGTGGTCGCGCCCGGCGCATCCTATCTGCGCATCGCAGCCACGATCTTCGTGAGCGCGGCCTGGCTCTTTATCGGCAACGCGGCGCTGCGCGGGGCCGGCGACACCCGCTCGCCCATGAAGATCATGCTGATCGTCAATCTCGTGAACATCATCGTCGCCTATCTTTTTATTTACGGGCCCGGCCCCTTTCCCAAATGGGGGGTTGCCGGCTCGGCCCTGGGGGCCGCGGCGGGCCGTGGGACGGGCGGCCTGCTGGTCACCGCGCTGCTGTGGCGCGGCCGCGCCGGGCTGAAGCTGCGCCTGGCATCCCTGGCCCCCGATCCGGCGCAGCTCCGGCGCATCGCCAACATCGGGCTACCCGCGGGCGCCGAGCTCTTGATGATGCGCCTGGGCATGATGGCCTACGTGACCACCGTCGCGGCGCTGGGCACCCAGGCGTACGCGGCGCACCAATTGGCGTTGCAAGGGGAATCGTTGGCTTTTATGCCCGGCTTCGGGTTCGCCACCGCGGCCACCACCCTGGTAGGCCAGGGGCTGGGGGCGGGCGATCCCCAGAGGGCGCGCGCCGACGGCTATCTGGCGCGCCGGATGGCGATCATCTTGATGGTGGCGATGGGGGTGATCTTTTTCGTGTTCGCCGGGCCAATCATCGATATTTTCATCGACGACCCCGAGGTGGTGCGGCTCGGCATCTGGCCGCTGCGGTTGGTGGCGTTTTCGCAGCCGGCGCTCGCCACGATGATGGTGCTGTCGGGCGGGTTGCGCGGCGCAGGGGATACGCGCGCTACACTGGCCATCACGGCAACCGGGCTGTGGGGGGTGCGGCTGCCGCTGGCCTTGCTGCTGACCGGTCCGCTGGGCCTCATCGGCGCGTGGATCGCGATGGGGGTCGATCTGCAAGTCCGCGGCCTGGGCATGTGGCTCCGCTTCAGAAGCGGGAAGTGGGCCCGAATACGGGTCTGACCGTTCCAACGTGTGGGGCGAACGTGCCTGGCACTTTTCGGCAGTGCCAGGCACGTGAGAACATTAACCTCAGAGCGACTCGATGACCTTCTGCAGCCTGGCGCGCACGATCCCGGCCACTTCGCCCAGCGCCGCGTTCTGCACCGCGGCCATGGATGCCACCGGGTCTACCGCCGAGACCTCGACCACGCCCGCCGCGTGCTCCTGCACGATCACGTTGCACGGCAGCATCGTGCCGATCTTGTCCTCGGCCAGCAACGCCTGGTGCGCAAAGGGCGGATTGCACGCACCCAGGATGCGGTAAGGGCGGAAATCCACGTCCAGCTTCTTCTTCATCGTCGCCCGCACGTCGATATCGGTGAGAATACCAAACCCTTCGCGTTTCAGTTCCTCGGTCACGCGGGCGATGGCCTCATCAAAGCCCAGGTCCACAGTCTTGGTGAAATAGTAGCTCATGATTCCCCCTGCACGGCGCCTGATGCTGGTTGGCCGCGGGCGCGCCCACGACCACTTACATCTTTCAGATGCCGTATTGGCCGCGCCCGTTACAGCGATCGTGTGTCCTGCGCGGCCACGCCCATCACCCTGTCATCGGGTCACCCCGGCGTGTTGCCGCCCGCCGCCGGCTGGCAGCGAACTCCGGCGCTTCTTTCACGGCCATGCCCAGCACGCCGAACGACCGCCGGAAGACCGAGGCGCCGCTGCGTTGCAGCTCCAGCGTCTCCGCGCCCACGTCCGGGTAGCCCTGGCCGGCCGGATCGGGCTGCACGGTCTCCCAGTTTCGGAAGAGCCGGCCCCAATCGCTGCTCAACGCGGCCTTCACCCGCGGCGCGCCGATGAAGGGATACCACAGGGTGTCGTGATAGGCCACCGATGCCAGATAGCTCCACGGCGCCAGCACCGTCTTCAGCGACCACTCGATCGGTTTCTTCAGCGGCCCCCAATAGATCTTATGCTGCATCCGTGAGGCAAAAGTCATCTTCTCGAACGGGCCGGTGAAATGCCAGTTCTCCGCGGCCGCGTCCAGATCGCCCACGATCTCGATCTCGCGCGGGTCGCCGCAGCCCAGCCCCAAATCATGCGCCAGACGGATGAATTTGATCGACAGCGGGTCCATGCCCATCAGCTTGGCCGCCACCGCATCGATCGCCACCTGGTCGGCCGACGCGAGGATCACGTTCTTGGCGTAAGGGATCATGCAGCGCGGGCCCGGCCCGTCGCCCGCGAAGGTGCCGTCCATCACCGCGAAGACGCCGCGGTGGATCTTCTTCTGGATCATCAGCAGGTCCACCAGCGTCTCGTGGATCACGGGATGGGTCCAGTGGCGCCGCTCATTCAGCAGCCCGCCGAACGCGTTCTTCATCGCGCCGGTGGTCGTGGTGAAGATGTGCGTCTTCACCGTAGGCAAGTGGATGATGTTCTCACCGATGAACCGCTTGGGGATCATGAACCCGTCGGGGTAGACGTCGTTCAACACCAAGAACTTCTTGGTCAGGTCGCCCACCGCCTCCTGGATCGGGATCCACTCCTCGCCCTCATACAGATGCACATTGCGCAGCCCGTGCGCCTCGATCACGTTGAGCTGTTTGTTCTCCCGTTCGCCCAGGTGCGCGTCGATCACCACCGTGCGGTTGTGACACGCGTGCAGCAGGGCCGGGTCATACCCGTCGGCCTGCATGGCGCGGATCACCCCTTCGATCTGCCACGGGGTGGTGGAGCTGCCGGGATAGAAGAAATGCCAGGAAATGTTCACCTTCAGCGCCGTGTCGGCATCCTTGGCCACCACATCCTGGTAACCCGCCAGGTTCAGCAGCCGGTGGTAGTCGGTCAACACGGTACGCGGGGTTGTTCGTAAGATCGCAACCTTGCTCTTGCTCAATTCAATACTCCTTTTCATCAAAGACAACGGCCCGCCAGACCTCTGAAGATCCGGCAAGGCCGCATTATACCGGATGCCTGTCGACCGCGCTATTTTCGAGAGATGTCAGCCTATGAACGCGCTTTCCCGCGTGACGGTAAACTCCGCGACCAGCGGCACGTGATCGCTCCACTGGATCCAGCCGCGCGGCTCGCACACCTCGAACGACGAGAGGCGGGGCCGCTCACACCGCGGCACAAAGATGTAGTCGACAACGAACCCGCGGCCGGGTTTGCGCTGATGGTAGTGGGTGCGCCGCAGCGGAACGGCCGGCGCGCCGGCGATCGGCAGATCATCGGCGTTCTGCAGCCCGATCCGCGCCAGCCGTTCGACGAGCGAACTGCCGGGCTGCCCGCCGTCCCGATGGGATATCTGCTGGGGCAACAGGTTGAAGTCGCCGGCCACCACCGACGGCGCGCTCGCCAGGAACCGGCGGTAGGCCCGCATTGCGGCCAGCGGCTCGTTGGTGGCGCCCGGCGGAATCTTCCGCGCATCGGCCATCCACGCGCCCAACAGGTTGAAGCGGCAGCGGCCCACGATGTGGACGGGCAGATAGAGGGAGAAGGCCTCGGAGTAGGCCTTAGCGCGGCGGATGCGCAGCCCGCCGAAGGTGAACACCCCCAGCCCTTTGTCCGCGTTGAAACCGATCCAATCGCGGTCGGTGCAAGGCGGCTGCCAACGCCGAGCCGCATCCCGTTCAGGGCTGGCGCACTCCTGGATGATCGCCACGTCCGGCCGCAGCGAGAGCAGGCGGTCGAACTTCTGGTAGAGCGCCATGTTGCAGTTCCAGGAGACGATGCGCAGCTTCACTTCGCCCCCTGTTCCCGCCGATCAAAGATATCGATCCCCGCCCCCCGCGTGCCGATCCAGACCCGGCCCAGGCCATCGGCCGCAACGGCCAACGGCTCGCCGCCCGTAAAACCGGTCTTGCCGGGGAAATAGGTCTGCCAGACGCCGCCTTCGCGCACAGTGATCAGCCCGCCCGGCA
This sequence comes from Anaerolineae bacterium, assembly GCA_026645775.1. Taxonomy (GTDB): domain Bacteria; phylum Chloroflexota; class Anaerolineae; order CG2-30-64-16; family CG2-30-64-16; genus MO66. Next base: position 2,391 of record JAPKMS010000109.1, on the reverse strand, counting down.
CGCTGCCAAAGTTCGTACCGATCCACAGCGCGCCGGGCTGCACCTCAGACACGACCTGGACCGTATTCAAGGGCAGATCCGAGCTGCTGCTGAGATACGTCTGCCACGCCGCGCCGTCCCAGGCGCTCAGCCCGCCGCCGAGGGTGGCCACCCACAACACACCCGCTGCGTCCACGGCGACATCGCCGATGTTGTCGGATGCCAGCCCTGAGTTCGCGGTCGTGAACGTCTGCCAGCGGCCGGTGCGCGTGTCGAGGGCGCTCACGCCCGCACGCGTGCCGAACCAGACCGTGTCTCCGGCGGCCGCGATGCCCGAGATGAAGTCGTCGGCCGGCCCGATCGGCGCAGTGAACGCCTGCCATGTCTCGCCATCGAAGACCGCCGCGCCAACCTGCGTGCCGACCCAGAGGCGCCCGCGGCCGTCCAGCGCCAACGCAGTGATCTCATCCGCAGCCAGCCCCAGGTCACGCCCCCGGTAGGTCTGCCAGGCGGCCCCGTCGAAGCGGCTCAACCCGCCCGCCGTGCCGCACCAGAGCACGCCCGCCCCCGTCGGTTCGCGCAGCACGGCGCGCACCCGATCGTCGGCCAACCCTGAGCTGCCGCTCCGATACACGACCCATGTCCCGCCCTGATCCGGCGCCGCCCCAGGCGTCCAGATCGCCACGCCCCGGTCGGTGCCGACGATCATCCGTCCTGAGGCATCCTGCACCAGGTCGTAGACCGTGTCGCCGGGCAGCGAGGTCTCTGTCGCAGCCACGTGGGACCAACCGCGCTGGCCGGACGCCACGTCGATCCGCTCCAGGGCGAAGCTGCCGAGCAGCGCCGCCCCGATCAAGCCGGCGACAATCCACGCCGCCGGCCCCAGCCGCGGGGTGCTCTCCCGCAGCCAGCCCCAGTAGTGATCGTTCTCCAGCGCCCAGGCCCTGAGATCGCGCACCGTGGCGGCCGCGGCCAGGCAGAAGGCCGGAGCGACGATCAGCGTATACTGCGGCCATTTGGTGGGCCACAACAGCAGCACCGCCACCGCCGCCGCCAGCCAGACAACCAACCAACGCCGCTGTCGCCACTCGCGGCGCAGCCCTGCCAGCGTCAGCCAGAAGTAGAGGCCATCGAGGCCAAAATAGAAGAAGACGTTGGGGTGCCATGCGGCCGGCGCCGAGGAGGATAACCAGATGAAGGGCTGATACCAGGGCAAACCGGCGGCCTCGACGCGAGCGCCCTGCGAATAGGCTGTGTGGAACGACAACATGCCCCACAGCCGGCCCAGCGGATCGTGCCAGAGCGCCGGATCGAGCACCCAGAAGGTGAGCACTGCGGCAAGCCCGTAGAGAGCCAGGTTCCCCACGCCCGGCAGCACCCGGCGGGTCCCGCCCCCCCACTGCCTACCCCACAAGACCAGGTACGCGATCGGGAAGAGCACGACCAGGTAGGTGAACTTGCCTGCGGCCGTCACCCCCAGCAGCAGCGCTGAGAGCCAGAACCACCGATCGCGCGGCACGCGCGACCGCAACAAGGCAAGCACCGCCGCAAGCGAGGCCAGCGCCGGCAGCGCCTCCAGGTAGACCTGGCTGGTGTACTTCACGGCAACCGTATGGGCCGCCAGCATCCCGCCCGCCAGCGGATCCAACAGCGCCAGGCCGAGTGCGGCCAGCGTGCCGAAGGCGGCCGAGACCGCCCGGCCCGCAGCCAGGACGCGATCATAGGACGCCTCGTCCCCCAGGGCCAGCACCACCCCGGCGTAGATCAGCTTCGGCAGCGCAGGATGCTCGCGGTTCTGGTCGTAGTCAATCACGGCATCCCAGTCGCCGGCCCGGATTGCCGCAGCGTAATCGTACCCCGCGCCGAGGTAGGTCGGCTCGTCGTAATCCACCGGCAGGCCGGTCACCGCCCAGGCCCGCAGCAGTGCAGCGAGCAGGGTGACCGCGACCAACCACCGCCATTTACGGCCGGTGGTGCGGGGGACGGGATGAGGCGGTGTGGGCTGGGGCATCGGAAACTCCTCCCAGGGTTGCATGAACGGGAATGCGATCCTATTTTACCGCAGCACGCCGCGCTCCACAACGCCAGGCTGCTCCTGGTCACAGGCCGCTTGCAGCACGAAGGCGCCGCGGTCAGCGTGCTGGCGCAGGGGGTGCAGGGGGTGCAGGCTTAGAGGATCGAGTGGTATAATCAAGGGGCAGCGCAGGAGGGACGTATGATCAGAATCGGCACATCCGGGTTCTCCTACGATGACTGGGTCGGCCCCTTCTACCCGGCCGGGCTGCCGGCCCGCGCGCAACTGGCTTTCTACGCGTGGGCGTTCTCGACGGTCGAGATCAACACGACCTACTACCGCGTCCCCGATGTGCGCCGGGTGCAGGGCTGGGCGGAGCGGATGCCGGCCGACTTCCT
>JAPKMS010000108.1 GCA_026645775.1 Anaerolineae bacterium | reverse complement strand
GGTGGACTGATCGCCGACCGGATGCCGCGCCGCACACTGCTGGTGATCACCCAATCCGCCAAGATGCTGCTGGCGTTTGTCCTGGGCGGGCTCGTCTTCGGCAACTGGGTGCAGCCCTGGCACATCCTGGGGCTGGCGCTGCTCCTGGGCGTGGCCAATGCCTTTGATACCCCCGCGCGCAAAGCCCTCGTCGCCGATCTGGTGCCGCGCGCAGATCTGACCCATGCGATTGCGCTCGGTGACGCCATGTACAACATCAGCGTGATCATCGGCCCGGCCGTCGGTGCGGCGGTGTACGCGCTGACCGGGCCCAGTTGGTGCTTCTTCCTGAATGGTGTTTCCTTCAGCGCGGTCATTGCGGCCTTGCTCATGATGCGGATCCCCGCGCAGCCGGCGCCAGCGCAGCGCGGCTCGGCGCTGACTGCAATTGCGGAAGGACTGCGGTATGTGCGCGGCAACCGCCTGGTCCGGACCCTGAACATCGGCGAATTTCTGATCAGCGTCTTGGGATATGGCCCCATCATCCTGCTGCCGACCTGGGCGGTGAAGGTCCTGAGCGGCGATGTCACCACCAACGGGCTGCTGCTCTCGGTGCATGGGATCGGCGCCGTGCTCGGCGGCCTGCTCATTGCGGCCGCCGCCAGTCGCAACGGCCGCGGCAAGATGTGGACGGTGGGCAGCCTGCTGATGCCGCTGGCGCTGGCCGCCTTTGCCTCCTCGCGCAACCTGCCGTTTTCCTTAGTATGTTTGGGCCTGATCGGCATGGCCCAGGTGGCGATGTCGACCAACAATGCCGCGCTCATCCAGGCCCGCGTGCCAGACGAGCTGCGGGGCCGGGTGATGGGCACGTATGCACTCACCTATGTGGGCGGCGAACCGCTGGGCGCCCTTGCAGTGGGGCTGCTGGCCGACCGGACCAGCGCATCGTTCACCTTCAGCCTCTGTGCGGCCGGGCTGCTGCTCTGGGCGGCATTCGTCTGGTGGGCGCGTCCCGAAGTGCGGAAGGCTGAATAGGCGTCGCGTCCGGGTGCGGGCCAGCCGCACATGGGCGCCGCGCGGCCGATCAGATCGTCGTGAGTGTCTGTCCGGCTCGGTTTAGACCCTGAGCGAGCCGCGGAACGCCCTGGCGCCATAATAAGATTCCGCACCATTGTGATACACGAAGACCGTGTCGAAGCGGCGATCACAAAAGAGGGCGCCGCCGAGCTTTCGGATTGCAGCAGGGGTTTTCACCCAGCTCGACGTTTTCGTATCGAAATCTCCGAGTTTCTGCAACTCACGATATTGCTCTTCTGTCAGAAGCTCAACGTTCATGGCCGCAGCCAAATCAAACGCGTTGTTTTCGGGCTTATGTTCTTTCCTTGACTCAAGCCCTGCCCGGTCGTAACATACATTTCTGCGGCCGATAGGACTTTCCGCTGAACAATCGAAAAAGACGTATTCCCCCGTTTTTTCATCATGACCCACAACATCGGGTTCGCCGCCCGTTCTTTCCATTTCATTGAGTGACCACAGTTTTTCAGCACTGGCTTCCAGCTTGGCTTGTACGTGTGCCCATTCAAGACCTTTATGGCGGTTCATGTTTTTTTCAAAACGGGCCTTTAGGGCTCTGAGCAGCCCTCCCCGTTGATCTGGTGACAACTCGTATTGATTGCTATGGATATCGTTCATGCTTTTATATTACCTCTGTTGACTAATGGGAAGTCCGGGATTCCCCGGCTTGCCACCAGCTCGCCCTCGGGGTCATTCCCGGTCGTAGGTGCGCCGCAAAGCCGCAACATCGAGCTTCCGCTGTGTGACTGGATCGAGAGACGCCGCGGCCTATCTGACCGGCCGATAGCGTTGGAATACGACGCCCGTGGGGAGCGCCTGTGATTCGACAAGATTCAGGTCCACCCGGTGCCCTGCGGGAAACAGCCGCTTGCCGCCGCCCAGCACCAGGGGATAGACGTGCAGCAGATATTCATCAACCAGATCTTCTTGTATCAGGGTGCGCATCAACACGCTGCTGCCGTCAACGAGGATGTTTTTGCCGGGTTGCTGCTTAAGTTCACGCACCGCCTCAGCCACGTCGCCGCTGATGAGCGTGGAATTTCGCCAGGCTGAAGCCGATTCCAATGTGGTTGACACGACGTACTTGGAAATGCCGTTGATCGCATCAAAGAACGGGTCGCCGGCCGCCATCGGCTCAAACGCACCGCCATGAATCTGCCACGTCTTGCGTCCAAGCAAGAACGCATCCGCTTGCGTCAGCGCTTGAAAAAAGTGCATGCCGATATCATCATGCCAGTACGGCAGGGTCCAGCCGCCATGCTGAAAGCCGCCCTCGGTATCCTCCGCGCCGCCCGGCGCCTGTATGACGCCATCCAGTGTGATGAATTCAGCCACGATCAACTCTCGCATGGTTCCTCCCCAAGTGATCCGAATCGCTATTTTATGACGCCGGCAGTACATCCTGCGGTCTAACCCCCGGCGATGGCCCCCACGATGATCAGCGGCTCGGCGCCCAGCGCCACTGCATCGGGCAGCGGTGCATCAGGCAGATCGTGTGATAGATCGCGTCCGACCGCAAAGAACCGGATGAGCGATCGCCGCTGCCGCGTGACTGGGTCCCGGAGCGTCCCACGCAGCATGGGATATTTCGTATCGAGCGCGTCCAAGGCCGCGTTCAGCGTCACTGGCCCGTCAACCTGAAGCGCCACCTCACGGCCGACGCCGGCCAGCGTCCGCAGATGGTAGGGCAGCACGACTCGGATCATGGCAGCGTCTGCACTGCGACCGACAGCACAGCCGGCAGATCGCGCACGATGGCCGTCCAGTGGTCGCCGCCGTCGGCCGAGGCGTACACCTGCCCGCCGGTCGTGCCGAAGTAGATGCCGCACGCGTCGAGTGAGTCGACCGCCAGCGCGCTGCGCAAGACGTTGACGTAGCAATCGCTTTGCGGCAGCCCGTTCGTCAGCGCCTCCCACTCATTCCCGCCGGTCCGGCTGCGGTAGACGCGCAGCTTGCCATCGGGCGGGAAATGCTCGGAGTCGCTCTTGATCGGCACAACATAGACCGTGTCCGGCTCGTGCGCATGCACCGCGATCGGGAAGCCGAAGTCGCTGGGCAAATTCCCGCTGATTTCATGCCATAGCTCGCCGGCATCGTCGCTGCGCATCACGTCCCAGTGCTTCTGCATGAAAAGCACGTCCGGCCGCGCCGGATGCAGCGCGATGCTGTGGACGCAGTGGCCAACCTCAGCCGCCGCGTCGGGGAGCTCGTAATCCATCTTGAGGCCGCGGTTGATCGGCTGCCAGGTTCCACCGCCGTCGTCGGTGCGGAAGGCGCCCGCGGCCGAAATCGCCACAAAAATCCGGTTGGGGTTGCGTGGATCCAACAGGATGGTGTGCAGGCCCATCCCGCCGGCGCCCGGCTGCCACAAATGCCCCTTGACGGCCCGCAGGCCCGGCAGTTCATGCCACGACTGCCCGCCATCGTGCGAGCGAAACAAAGCCGCATCCTCCACCCCGGCGTAAACCGTGTCCGGGTCGGTCGGCGACGGTTCGAGGCGCCAGACGCGCTTGAACTCCCAGGGATGCTGGGTGCCGTCGTACCATTGATGCGTGCCCGTCTCACCCGCGTAGACAAACTGGTTGCCCACCGGGGCCCACGTCTGGCCGCTATCATCGGAGCGCTGGATCAGTTGCCCAAACCAGCCGGAGGATTGCGACGCATACAGCCGATTCGGGTCAGCAGGCGATCCGTTGAGATGATAGATCTCCCACCCGGCAAAGTGCGGGCCGCTGACGGTCCACTGCTCACGCCGGGCATCCGCTGTCAAAATGAACGCACCTTTGCGGGTGCCCACCAACACTCGAACGCTGTTCACGTCTCGCTCCTTCTGACGGGGACTCTCCGTTCAGGCAGTTGTTGCTGATTCCCGTCTGCAGCGACAAATCCTTTCCCGCCTGACCATGATGTCTTATCGTACAGACACACGAACAATCAAACAGTAAGCTTGGTACAAATCTCGCTCTTTGTGCATCCGAACGGAGATGGCCGACCGTTCAGATAAGACGCGCTTGCTCCGGACATCCAGGCAGAAATATTGGTCACATACCCTGATCCGATGTAGAATAGATGCAAGGCAGTCCTGGGCGTATCTTCTCAATTTGTAGAGGGCTTGCCATCACGTGCCTGGCACTTTGCAGAAGTGCCAGGCACGTCGCCTCGGACTAAGAAAGGTCAATGCGATGAAAGCGATCGTTGTCTACGAATCCCATTGGGGTAACACTGCGGCCATCGCCCGAGCTATCGCGGAAGGGATCGGCCCCGCAGCGCGGGCGCTGTCGACTGCCGAAGCGGTCGGCGATGCGCTCGCCGGGGTCGACCTGATTGTGGCGGGCGCGCCGTTATTGGGCTTCAGCCTGCCCACGGAGGCCATGGTCAAGAGCCTGGCTGGGAACGCCGGCCGGGATCCCACGCCCCCCGATCTCTCGCATCCCGCGCTGCGCGTCTGGCTCGCTGCGCTCCCCGCGGGCAGCGGCGCGGCTGCCGCGTTCGAGACGCGCATCTGGTGGTCGCCCGGCAGTGCGGCCAAGACGGCCCTCAGCTCGCTGGTGCAAAAAGGGTATCAGTCTGCCGCCAAGCCGCAACGCTTCATCGTGCAGGGCAAGTACGGCCCGCTGCGCGCAGGTGAGTTGGAGCGCGCCAGGCGCTGGGGTGCGGAGCTGGCGCAGGCGGTGGGATGAGTTGCTGATCGTTTCCCCAAGCCACCAGGAGCCGCAGTAGAAGGAGGCGAGGGACGGTCATACCGTCCCCCGCCTCCCAGGCCAATCCGCTGACCTCAGCCCTGCGCTACTTCTGCCACGGGGGCGTGTCTGGCAGCAGCTTCTCGAATTCGGCGATCAGCGCAGCCTCGTACGCGCCGGCATACGTGCCGTTGAGGAATTTCTCGGACGCCTCATCGTAGAAGCGCTGCCAGGACTGCTCCTCGGCGCCCGGGTTGATGGGGTAGTACAGCACGC
>JAPKMS010000107.1 GCA_026645775.1 Anaerolineae bacterium | reverse complement strand
TTCGACTTCGACGGCCCGGCCTTCGCCAACTACGTGCGGAACCAACTGGAGAGCTACCTGCGCGAGCGGGGCGAGCTGCCGCAGGGCATCTATCTCGACTCCTCCACCACTTACCGGGACACGACCGGCCAGGGCGAGATCACGCTCGACGGCCGCGGCCTGCCGCGCCGCCTGAGCATGCACCTGGTCTATCCGCCCGACAGCGAGAACCAGCGCACCGAGGCGGACCTCGCGATCTCGTTCATGTTCGCGCCGGCTGAACCCGCCGCGGCGAGCGCGGCGGCCGGGACGCTCGGCGGCCTGGCGAAGTGGCTGCACAGCGACTCCGCAACGGCGGTCCCCCAGCAGGCCCTCCTGTTGGCGCTGTCGCTCCTCTGCAGCCTGACCGTCATCGTAGCCCGCCGCTCGCCGCGCACCTACCGTGTCGTGGTCGTGGCTGTGATCCTCTCGATGGTCGTGGTTCCGCTGCTCCAGGCCCAACAGGCCCAGGCCTTTTTCGAGCGCCAGGCAGCCAACGGGAGCGCCGCACTGAATGAAGGAACCGCGCAGGCCGGTCTGGGTGAAAGCCAGACGGCGGCATCCGTGCGGGAGGCGCTCTATGGAACCTGGAATCCCCGCCAGGATCCGCTTGCCAGGCTCCAGGCTGACTCGCCTACCGCCGAGACGCCCGAGAACGCGTCCGGCATTGTCCCGCCCATCGGGGTAAGTCCACTCGACGAGACTCCCACCCCGGCGCCGGCCGGCAGCGGGACGCTGGACAGCGACGGCGATGGCCTGACCGATGCCATCGAGCAGGAGGCCGGCACCGATCCGCTGAAGGCAGACTCGGACGGGGACGGCCTGGATGATGGCGTCGAGGTGCGCCTGAACATCAGCCCGTGGGTCAAGGACAGCGACGGCGACAACATCTGGGACAACGTCGAGGTGCTGGGCTTTGCCGATGCGGCCGGACGCCGCTGGTACCTCAACCCGGCCAACGCCGACACCAACGGCGACGGCACCGCCGACAGCGTGGAGTGCATGGCGCTGAGCGGCGAACAGCCGAGCTACGATCCCGAAGCGGTGATAGATTGCGACAGCGACGGTGACGAACTGCCCGATCCGTTCGACTTCGACGACGACGGGGACGGCGTGCCCGACCGGCAAGACCTGACCCTGGCCAGCAGCATGGGCAGCGACGGGTTGGCTTATGACCCTGCCGCCCCGAAGCCCTTCGACGGCGATACGCCTTTCCAGCTCACCATCAACAACCTCGGCGACAAGAAACCGATCCTGGTGGACTTCCAACTGCGCACCGAGGACGCCCAACATCTCACCTACGCCATGAACATCATGGACTGGCCCAGCAGCGACCAGGAGGGACAGCTTCAGCACGTCAAGGGCACCACCTTTTCGCAGTCACGGCCGGGCCAGGTGGCATACGACGCCCGGCTGGACGACGGCGACATGCGCGTGCTCCCGATGCTGGAAATCACCTTCCCGGCCGGCGATGTGCCGCTGCCGCTGACGCGGCCCGAAATCGAGGTGGTGGCGAACAACGCGATCTCGGCGACGATGACGCTGGCGCAAAACGCCGACGACCCGACGCGGACGGACATCGGCTTCGACTTTGAGGACGCCGCGGGATCCTACCGGGTCAATTTCTACAGAGGCGCGTGCCCGCCGGCCGGCCACCGCCTGCTGGCGACCGACCTGACCACTTCGGACGGCATGACCGTCACGCTGCCGGCCGACATGGGCCGGGTCACGGCGCTGGCGGACGGCGAGCACGTGATCCGCATCTCGGGCGGCGGGAAGACCGCCTGCGAGCCGCTGGGCAACATCACAAACGGCGCGTATGACGACAAGATGATCGACACTGCGTCCTTGACCCCCTACGGCGTCTCCGTCCGGGAAAAGGATGGAGCGGGGACACTGCTGGCCTATGCGCCGCTGAACGTGGTGACCGACCCGGTCGGGGGCGCGAACGTTGCGTTCCAGGCCCGCATGTATTACGAGACGGACAGCGACCAGGGCATGGCGTGGGCGTCGGCGCAGCAGGTGCGGGTGGTGTGGCTCGTGCAGATGCTGACGGACGAGTGCGACACGACCGGCTTCGAGCCTTCCGAGGCAGCCCAGGAGCCGGCCGAAGGCTACCAGGCGCAGTACGCGATCGAGCGGAAGCAGTGGTGCGCCGGGCATCGCACGGCCGACCTCCAGCGCATCGTCCAGACGTACGCTGAGGCGTGGTACCTGACGGGGCTGCGGGCCACCGAAGACCTGGGGATGGATTTCGCGATCATCTGGGAGGATCCGGCCAACGACAACGATCGTAACGCGGACGACCGGCTGTGGCAGGCGGCGCGCGGACTATTGACCTCGTTCGTGTCGGGCCGCGACGAGGACGACAACGGCCAACTGGATGTGGGGATCAACGCACGCAACGGCGCAGACGGCACGATTGCCGAGCGGCTGGATGCGGAGGGAAGTGTCCCGGACGAGGACGACAGACGCTGGGGCATCCCGAAAAACGCACTGCAAGTCAAGAGCTTCGAGTTTCCGCACGGGGACTACGTGGGGCAGATCGCGGCCCAGGATGCAGAGGCGGTCCTGGTGGAGCAGTTCAGCCCGTATGTCACCGATACCCAGACGATCACGCCGACCCTGCTCTTTGCGCGGCAGGAAACCTCGGTGGGCGTGGACCTGGCGGATGCGGTCGTCACCGGCGGTGACGGCGGGGTGGCGTTGGACTTCGACGGGAAATCGTCTATGACGATGGCGCAGATCGCGTGGGCGCCGTTCCGGTACAACGAGATGCTGGGGCCGGATCGACAGCCGATCGGCTGGGAGCGGTTCCCCACCCAGCTCTACTGGGATCGGCTGGAAGTCCAGTTCAAGGCCGCCTTCCGCAACCTGCCGGAAGAGGTCAACCCGTACCGGAACGACGAATACGTGGTCATGGGCCAGATGCTGGCCGCGCGCAGCCTCTACTTTGCGCTGGAAACGGGCGTGACGCGGCTGGTGCAGACGGGTTCGGAGAACGAGGGGCCGCAGCCCGATGTCGTTTTGCCCTACACCAATGAGGGCAACATGGATTCGGACGCCGGCATCGCGACGGCGTCGCTGGGGCTGTTCAGCTCGACGTGCGACATCGTGCTGTCGGTCGTCGGTGACATGATCGAAATGGATGCGAACGATGTGATCCAGCTCGCAAAACTCACCGGCAGCCTGTTCGGATCGCCTACTTCGGGGTTGGGCAAATTTCTGGCGGGGACCGGAGATGCGTCGGTACAGTTTCTGCGCCTGATGGGGAACGGCGCGCTGAGGGTCGCGAGCCCTACCATCGTCAGCTATGGAGGCGCCATCGGCGCTGCGAAAGGCGGCCCGGGGCCGGCCTTGGGAGTCGCCGCGTTGTTCGTTGCCGGACTCGGGGCCATGGCCGCGTGCGTGGCCGCAATTGCAGGTTCTGACTCGCCAGTGGAGGCGATCTCGTGGTCGCTTCAGGTGATCGGCATGATCCTGGAGATCAAGGGGATCATCGATGCGGTCATGGACATCGGCAAGACCACTGGGGGAGCCGCCGGCGCCGCCAGTGGCCTGATCGGGAAGGTGGCCAAGTTCCTGAGCAAGTCGATTGATAGTGTGGGTGCGGTCATGTCAACCATCGCGGCCGGGGTCGGTGTGGCCATCACCTGGGCGGTCTTCGCTGCACAGGCCGCGCTGATGGACCTGACCTATCGAGAGATGGGCAACCTGGTGGCGCTGACCATCGGCCAGACGATCGTGATGGTCATCATGTTTATCATTGATCTGATCCCCGTGGTCGGCAGCATCATCAGCGGGATCGTCAGCCTCCTCGACTCGCTGATCGCCGCCATCTGTTCCGCTGCCGGCTGGGACCAGGAGAAGGCAGGGCAAACAGACCCGTATGATGATCCGGGCGACTGGCTGTGCGGCGGCCTGGAAGGGCTCGTCTCCACATTCCTGGGCTGGTTCATCTACGCGGGCAACGAGATCGTTGACCTGGGGGCCGAGGGCCGGCTGCAGTTTGACGAGGTGAACGCCAACGAGCTGACCGACCCCGACCGAGGGATCACGACAGGCAATGCCCTCAACGTGGGCGTTGTCTTGACGAACACCCTGACCATGATGGGGCGGCCGGGCAACATCGGCGGCGGTTACTACTGGCAGTTCAGCAAGAAGTTCAAGAGCTCCACCTTCGAGTACCGGATGCAGACGGCCGAGACTGACATCCACGAAGACCTCGGCCGGTGGGCGATGGAAGACGAGTGGCAAGACGTTCCCGCAGGCCAGGCGGGCGATATCACTATCCACGAAACGGTGCCAACGATCCCCGTGACGCTGCCTGCAGCCGGGATCAACCGGCGGCTGCAAGTGTACCTGTCGGAGGGCTACAACATCCCCGTCCAGAACTGCTATGTCGGCGTCTGCGTGGTCGAGGATGAACGGGATACGATCCACTATCCGATGACGGACACCCTGGTCTTCGATATCCTGCCGGCCACGCTCGATGAGTTCTACAGCCGCAGTTGGGGCCGGGATTACAGCATCGGGCTCGTCACGATGACGGACGAGGACGGCGACGGGCTGACCGCGCACACAGACCCGAACGATCTGCGCCAGGACACCGACGGCGACGGGCTGATTGATCCCCGCGAGCTCCAGTTCGGGGCCTCGCCGACGCTGACAGACACCGACAGCGACGGTCTGAATGACTACGACGAAATCCGGCTCAACACCGATCCCCGCCGCAAGGACACCGACGGCGATGGGCTGTGGGACGGGCAGGAGGTCTACCACCAGGACAAGGGGGACGCCGATAACGACGACGACCGGGTCGAGTGGGTGGGCGGCTGGCGCTACGTCTACCGCATCAACGCGGCGGGCCAGCAGGAAAGCGCCTGGGTCGCGTCCGATCCGGAGAAGGTGGACACCGACGGCGACGGCCTGCTTGACCGGGACGAGTTCCTCTACGGCTTCAACCCCACCGTCTGGTCGAACGCCAGGGTGCTGTCGCTCGAGTCGCAGTTCCAGGAGCCCGTCGTAGGGGCGGGGTCACCCCGCCCCTACGAACCGACCGACGGCATGGTGCAGCCCGGTTCAACCCTCTACTACACAGCCACCGTCACCAACAACCTGTTGAGCCGCTACATGCAGGGCTTGCTCAGCAGCCAGTTCCCCGCCGCGGCCGATCCGAACGCCCTGGCGCCGGTCAGCTTCGTCCTGCAGCCCACGGAGGCGCAGACGCTGGACGGCGAGATCGCTGTCAGTGCGACCGCGGCCTCGGGGGTCTACAGCGCCACATTGACCGCCAGCACGCTCATCTCCGACTGGACCGCGCTCGCCGAAGGCGCGAAGCTGTGGCTGCCCATGGAGGACCCGGTCACAGAGGATCGCTCCGGCAGCTTCCCGCCCAACGACGCGACCTGTTCCGGCGCGTGCATTTCTGCCGTGGGCGGGCCCTACGGCAACGCGTTGAGCCTGGACGGCGCGAGCTACCTCTCCGCGCCGGCCGACCCCAGCGAAACCGCGTATGGGGTTTCGTTCTGGTTCAAGACGGGCCAGGCAAGCGCCGCGCTCTTCGCCGCCACGGGCGACGATGGCGCCGAGGTCTACCTGAGCGGCGGCAAAGTCTGCGCGGCGGTGCGCCGCAACGGCGCGGCGGAAACGACCTGTAGCCCGGCCGCGACCTACGCCGACAGCCAGTGGCATCATGTCGTGCACACGTTCGGCGGCGGCGTTGGGGCGCAGCAGCTTTACGTTGACGGCGAGGCGGCCGCCGCCGGCGCGGAAACCGGGCTGCCGCGCGCCAGCGCGGGCGGCGTGCTGATCGGCAAGAACGCCACCAGCGGCGCGGCGCTCCTGTCCGGCATGATGGACGACGTGCGCCTGTACGACACCGCGCTGTCCGCCCACCAGGCGCGGCAGCTCTTCCGGCAGCCCGTGCTGGATTTGACGTTCGATCATCCGACCGCGACCGCCACCGGCACACAGTGGTCTGATACGTCGGCCTTCGGCAACCTCGGCGAATGCGCGGCCGCGCAATGTCCGGTGAATACGGTAGGCATCGCGGGTCAGGGCTTGCAGTTTGATGGCCAGAACCGGCACGTCTCCATCGCCGAAGACTCGAGCCTCGACCTGAGCGAAGGGCACTTCACCCTCGCCCTGTGGCTCAAACCGGAACCCGGCCTCACGGACGATGCCCACTGTGGGGACTTTGAGTGGGCCGGGGAAAACTGCGGCTGGTGGCAGCCCGAGGGCATCTTTGGCCTCAAGAGCGGGACCGGCAGCGGCTACGTCGCGCTGCAACGCATGGTCGTCCGCGGCGGCGCAAACACCCTGCGCTTCGGCTTCGCCACGGCCGACGGCTGGGCAGGCTACTACACCAGCCCGGCGATCGGGCTGGCGGACAACGTCTGGAATCACGTCGCGCTGAGCTACGGCGGGGGCGAGGTAAGACTGTACCTCAACGGCGAGCTGGTCGCCTCCGATGAGACGACGTTCATGGACCCAACCACGGGCGCCGGCAAGACGCCCGCTGCTACCCGGCAGTTCGAGATCGGCCGCTCGAACGCTGAGGGGACGGTGAACTTCAGCTCCTTCAACGTCTGGGACGAGGACGATAGCGGCAATGCGGAGCTGTGCATCGCGTGCACCGGCCAGGGCGTGTACAGCGGTTCCGTCAGCGGAGACACCAGCTATCCGATCAACGCAAGCTGCTCGTTCACGGACCAGACCTACTGGCAGATCTGGGAGGATGACGAGGGGACCACGTGCGGCGCGGCGCGGGACAGTGACGACGACTTTATCACCGGCGCCTCGTTCGGGATCACCAACCCCGCCACCGCCGGGCATGGCGGATACGCCGTCCCGTGCCTGAGCAACATGCCCTGCATGACCATGCCCGATGGCGCCAACGTCACCGGCGTGCTGAACTACAGCTATTCCAAGGATTCGCTGCCGTTCCGCGGGGCCATTGACGAGCTGCAAATTTACCGCCAGGTGCTGGACGCCGCGGACGTCCGGGAGATCTTCCTGGGCGCGAACACCGCCCTGAACCTGGGGTTGGACGAGGCGCCGGGCGCAACCTCCTTCGCGGACGCGAGCGCAGGCAACCACGACGCCACCTGCACCGGCGATGCCTGCCCGACGGCGGGCGTGGGCGGCCGCGACGCGCGGGCGGCCCTCTTCAAGACCGGCGAGGGGGATCATCTGACCGTCACAGGCTTGAGCGGCCTGGCGCAGACCACCGTCTCGGCCTGGATCTATCGGACGGAGACGAAGAACGCGCGTGAGACGATCGTTTCTTCCCAGGAAAGCGCAAGCTGCGGGTTCACGCTGGCGCTGAACGAGGATGGCTCGAGCCAGTACCCGAAGTTCTCCGCGTGGATCACCAACGGCGCTGCGAGCGCGCTGCAGGTGGTCGAATTTGCCGAGGCCGTGCCGCTGAACACGTGGGTGTACCTGGCCGGCGTCTATGACGGATCGCAGCTCCGCCTCTACCGCAACGGGACGGAGGTGGCGGCCGCCGCCGCGCCGGGTGCGCTGACGCCGTGCACGGGGAATACGGCCATCGGCAGCCACACAGACGGCAGCCAGATGTTCTTCGGCGGCCGGATCGACGCGGCCCGCGTCTACGTGCGCGGCCTCCCGGCGGCCGAGGTGCGCGGCATTTACGACGAAGCGCCGGTGCTCCATCTCCGGCTCGACGAGGCGTACGGCGCGACGCAGTTCGCCGACTCGAGCGACAACGCCAACGCGGGCACGTGTACGGACAAACATTGCCCGGTGACCGGCGAAGGCGTCCACGGCCAGTTAGGCCTCGCTGCACTGTTCGACGGCGCGAACGACGAAATCCTGGCGCCCGACGCCGCGACGCTCCGGGCCGGGAAGTTCACGGTCGGCGCCTGGGTCCTCCCCACGCGCATCAACCCCACTGCGCCGCAGGAGATCATCGTCCGCAGCGCTTCGGAGGTCGGCGGCGAGATCGGCCCGCAGCCCACCCTGCACGCGAACTACCGGCTCTATCTGAAGCCGAATACCCTCATCCCCGTGGCGGAATTTGACGCCGGCTGCACGGACACCGTGCGCCGTGTGACCAGCCAGGTCAGCCTGATCAAGGACCACTGGAACCACGTCATGGCAAGCTTCGACGGCTCCCGGCTGGTGCTGTACGTCAACGGTGCGGAGCAGGCCCGTCTCTCCGGGCTGAGCGGCTCGCAGGCCTGCGCCGAGACGGGCTGGCCGTTCCACATCGGCGGCTTCAGCATCCCGGCGGGGGACACCCGCGACTGGAGCAACCCCTTCAGCGGCCGCCTCGACGAGGTGACGTTCTACGACCGCGGGCTGCGCGAGGACGAGGTCGGGCGGCTGTTCGCGGATCAGATGAGCTGGGTCGAGGAGCGGCAGAGCAACAACATCCTGGTGGATGGCGACGTCCCGGCGTGCGAGGTGGCTTCGCCCGAAACCTATCTGCCGGCCGAAGGCATGCAGCTCCTCGCGGCCGCCCGAGATGCAACGTCCGGCATCGATTCGATGGAACTCGCGTTCTGCAAGAGCGCCGGCGCCTGCACGCCGGCCAACTGGACGCCCGCGGATGCCTGCACCGCCGGCAACGGGGCGATCCTGAACGACGGCACCTGGTGCCCCTACTTTGAACCCGCCGGCGAAGGCCGTTACACCGTCAAGGTGCGGGCGACCGACCGGGTCGGCAACCAGGCGGAGTCGGCCGGGACCGTGGTCTACGTGGACAACACACCGCCCACGATCACCGGGCCGGCGGCCGGGACGCGCTTCGATGCCCAACCGGCGACCGACCGGACCAACGCGTGGTTCATCAGCCTGTCCGGCACGGTGACCGATCCCGCGCTCGCGGACGGCTCACCGGCCAGCGGCGTGGTCACGAACACGGTCAAAGTGACGCTGCTCGACGAGAACAGCGGCGCAGCGGGCCTGGGACCCCAACATGCCGCCGTGACGGGCAACGCCTGGTCGGTGGACTACATTTTCACCGAAAGCGAACCCAGCGGCCCGTTCACGCTGCGCGTCGAGGCCGAAGATGGGATCGCCAACCAGTCGCAATTGGAGGACGAACAGCGTGCAGCCCATCGCACGACGTTCGAGGCCGCGGTGCAGATTGATGCCACGGCCCCTGGAATGAATCTCGACAATCCCAGCACACCGACCGCCCAGCAGGCAGGAGCGGCTGCGGCTGGCGCGATCAGTGCGGCAGCCGGCCCGGCCGGCTCACTCATGAACGGCGGCACGTCGCTCAGCGGCGCTGTGACCGAGCGTCCCGTAGATGTGGCGGTGACCTGGACGACGCCCGATGGCTTGGGTGACCAGGTGGGCGTGGTCATCCGCTGCAACGGGATAGATCTCCTTTCCATCGCGGCCGGCCAGTTCATCAGCGCGACGCAGACGCTGCGCTGGCAGGGCGAGACCGCCCGCGGCGCGGCGTGCCAGGTCAACATCACGGGCAGCGCGGCCGCGCGGGTCACCGGCGAGGCGCGGGTGTGCCGCAGCAGCGTGGGCAGTTGGGCTGCCGGGCCGGGCGGGATGTCGTTCACCGCGAATGCAGCGCTGTGCGGCGCGCAGGCCGCCGTGGCTGGGGTCGCCGGGGCGCAAGTCGGGTTCGTCGCCACCTTCCCCGGCTCGCCGTTCTTCAATGAAACGTTGTCCGGCCAGATCGCCTTCCTGCCGCTATCTGACACGCAGGTCGCCAACGACACCATCACCTTTGCGGATCGCACGGCACGCGGCCACGACGGCGCCTGCACCGGCGGACGGTGTCCGGCGACCGGTCAGCAGGGGCACCTGGGCAGCGGGCCGTACTTCGACGGCACCGACGACGCCATCGAGATTCCGGATTCCAGTGACTTCGATTTCGGCGCCGGCGACTTCACGCTGGCGCTGTGGGTCAAGCCGGATGGGTCCAATGCGAACCGGGATCTGTTCCACTGGAGCAACAGCAGCGGCGACGACTTCTCGCTCCGGCTGATCACGGACAACCATCTGATGGTCGATCTCACACTGGATGGCGGCGCGACCAGCCATATCGTCGCGGACGCCGGCCAGATCGGCCCCGATGCATGGCATCACCTGGCGCTGGCCCGGACGGACAAAATGCTCCGCGTCTACATGGACGGCGCGGTCACCGCATACGCCTCGATGTCGCAGGACTTGAACCGGATGGACGCCGGCACGTCGCTGTGGCTCGGCTCAAACCGGCGGCCCGATGTGAGCCCGTACTGGTCGCCGTTCCGCGGCTGGCTCAACGACTTGCGCATCTTCGACCGCGGCCTGGCGGCGTATGAGGTCGCCGGGCTGGTGCGCGGCAACGGCACGATCCTGGCGCTCTCCTTCGAGGATCAGCCGTTGGCCGGGGGCGCTGCGCTCAAGGACGGCTCAGGCGCGGGCCACAACGGGCGGCTGTACACCGACAACGCCGGCAGCATGGCCGCGGCCGGCCAGGTCGGCGCGCAATCCCTGGCGCTGGATGGCGCCGGCGACACCGTCGTCATCGCCGAAGATCTTGGGCTGGACCTCAGCCACGGCCGGTTCACCCAGGCGGCCTGGGTCTACCCCAGCCCGGAGGATGCCGGCCGCTACCCGGTCTTCAGCAGCGCGGCGTATGGCGGCCTCGCGGGCCAGTATCCGTTCCTGGAGGTGGTGAACCGGACGCAGCTCACGGCCGGCTTCGGCGATGGGACGAGCGTCCGCAGTCTCACCACGGGCTCGGTGCTGACGGAGAACGCGTGTAACCACGTGGCCGCGACCTTTGACGGGACGACGTACACGGTCTACGTGAACG
>JAPKMS010000106.1 GCA_026645775.1 Anaerolineae bacterium | reverse complement strand
GACGGGAGAGGGGAGCATCACGACGGGAGACGGACGCATTGCGACGGGAGAGGGGAGCGTCTCGATGGGAGAGGGACGCATCGCGGCCACGAACGGCACGAACTCCACTGCATCCAGGCGTTCGCGCGGGTGGGGCACCGCGGGCAAGGCCACGTGTGAATCGACGCTGGTGTCGCCATGGCCGGGGAAGTGCTTGCCCACGGCCAGCACGCCCGCGGCCTGCAGCCCCTCGGCAAACGCCACCCCGAACGCAGCCACGGCCGCCGGATCGGAGCCAAATGAGCGGATGCCGATCACGGGATTGTCCGGGTTGTTGTTGACGTCGAGGTCGGGCGCCAGGTCGGTGTTGATGCCGACGGCCACCAGCTCGGCCGCCATGGCGCGGGCCATCCGGCGCGCGTTCTCGACGTCGCCGGTGGCGGCCACGGCCATCGCGCTGGGGAACTCGGTGAACCCTTTGGCCTCCTTCAGGCGCGCTACGCGGCCCCCCTCCTGATCGATGGCGATGAGCAGCGGCGGATCGCCGTTCGCCTGGGCCACGGCCTGCAAATCCGCAGTGAGCTGCGCCAGCTCCTCCGGCGAGCCGACGTTGCGTTCGAAGAGGATGATGCCGCCGACGTGGAGTTCGGTCACGGCCGCGGCCAACTCCGGCGTGATGGCGACACCATCGAAGCCGATCATCATGGCCTGGCCGACCTTTTGCGCCGGCGTCATGCTGGAGGCGGTAGGCGCGGAGACAGCGATCGGTGTCGTCATGGGGGCACATCCGATGAGTAAGATGGAAAACAACAACGTACAGACGAGCCACGATACGACGCGGCCGGGATGTTTGCTCATCAGTCACAAAACCAGGTCCGGAATCGAGCCTTCAGGCGGTCACTCGCGTCATGGAGCGAACCGGCTAAAGCCTCGATTCCGGGTTGTTTAAGATATTCTTGGTCGTTACATCCCGCCGCAGGGGCAGGATGACCCAGGTTGAAAAACTGAACCGTCGTTTACTGGATCATCTTGATTTCCCACTTCTCCGCGAAGAAGGGGATGTACTTGCCTTCGTTCACATCGTAGTAGGTGAAGGGCGGATACAGGAAGTTGCCCAGCACCGCGCCGTTGGTCAGCACCGTGTCGGTCGAATACAGGTTGTAGTTCGCCTTGGGCGGCTGCACGTACGGATAGCTGGTCTTGAATTCCTTTGCCGTGTTGGTCTCGCTCGGTTTCAGCGTGCCCGAGAGGAACTGGCGCGCCACCGGCGAGTTGTTCTGGTTGTTCTTGTAGATCGGGTCATCGGCCGGCAGCCAGCCGGTCACACGAGTCACGGTGTCGATGGGATCGGTCAGGTAGCGCTCAAACATCTGCACGACGGGCAGGTTCTCATTGAACATCGACACCATGTCGGCCACATACGGCTTCTGGGCCTCGATGTCGAAGCCCTCAGCCATCTTGTCCACCCATTCCTTGATGTTGATCTCTTTGCCGTCGGCGGTCTTCTGCACGAACGGCATGTTCATGCCGCGCGCACCCTCGGCGCCCTCAGGATCGTTCTTGAAGCCGATGCCGGGGCGGACGTTGTAGTCGTACGACACGAACGGGTGGAAGTAGGTGAAGCGCATGCCGATATCCATCGACATCTGGTAGGCGCCGGCCTTGTGCATGTTGTTGCGCTCGGAGGACTGATAGGGCTTGACACTGACCTTGATGCCGAACTTGGCG
>JAPKMS010000012.1 GCA_026645775.1 Anaerolineae bacterium | reverse complement strand
TGGTGTGATACAATCGCCATCGTCTTTCGTCATTCATCGAGGTGCCGCCATGCCCCAATCCGTCCTCACGCCCGCCGACCTCGCCGGCTTCATCGCCGCGCACGGCATCGCGGCCGAGATCGTGCCGATGACCGTCGAGACGCCTACGGTCCCGGCCGCGGCGGCCGCGCTGGGCGTCGCGCCCGCGCAGATCATCAAATCGCTGCTCTTCATCATCCGGGATGCGTCCGTGCTGGTGATCGCGAGCGGGGAGACGTTGGTGGATCGCGGCGTCCTGGCCGCGCGCTACGGCGTGGGGAAGAAGCAGATCAAGCTGGCGGATGCGGAGACGGTGCTACGGCTGACCGGCTACCCGGCCGGCGGCGTGCCGCCCTTCGGCCACCCCGCGCCGCTGCCGACGCTGCTCGACCGGGCCGTGTTGGCGTGGGATACGATCTACGGCGGCGGCGGGGATGATCGGACGCTGCTGCGCATCGCGCCGGGGGAGCTGGAGCGGGTCACGGGGGCGGAGTGGATTGGCTTGAGGCTCAGATCGGCCGTTGGGCCGTGGCGCTCAACGCGGGACACTGGCAGTTGACGCAAGAGAGCGTCGCAGCGGGGGTGAAGACCGGCCTGCCGTTGGCCGAATTGCAGCGGTTATTAGCCGATCGGCTGATCCACCCCGCGCCGCGGCTGCTCGCCATAGCCCTGCATGCCTGGGCTGGCGAACACAGCGGCGTCAAACTGGCCGGGGTTACCGTGCTGCAATGCGCACAGCCGGCCATCACCGAAGCCATCGTCACCAGCCCTAAGCTGCGCCCCTTTCTGCGCGGGCAAATCGGCCCCGACCTGGTGCTGGTCGATCAAACACAATTAGAGGGCTTACGAGAGCACTTGCGCTGGGCCGGGCTGGAAATTGCCCCTGAACTTGCTGTTAAGGGTGTGTGATTCGAATCGTGTCGCTCCAAGCAAGCGTAACCACGCCCGGTAAACTAAAACTGCCCTTGCATGCTCCCCGCGTACCCCGTCAGCTCCACATACCCGTTCCCCACCACCGGCTGGCCGGCCGACGTGCCCGTCACCCGCACCGCGCCCTCCCAGTAAGTGTACGAGACCTGCATCTCCTGGTCGGCCAGCCAGGGGGTGATCTCCAGGCGCAGATCGGCCGCGGGCACGGCCAGCACCCACGCCGCAGGGTAGTCGCCGCCGGTGCGCGGGCTGCGCCACGTGGCCGTGGGGGTGAGGGTGAAATCGCCGGGGCCGAGCTGCCGCGTCGTGCCGTCGGCCGCGATCAACGTGCCGCTGGAGAACGCGTCCACGCTCCCGTCGGCCCGGCGGAGCTGGAACGCCATCAGCTCGGTCTCGTCGTCGAGCTGGATGCTGAACCAGTCCCAGCCGACCTGCTCCGGCCCGAGCGCGCTGGTGCTCCACTCCTGATCCATCCAGCTTAGGCCGGAAACCTGGAACACCTTGTCCCCCACCGCTACCGTGCCCTCAGACGCGATGCGCGTGCGACTGACGTAATAGGATGCGTTGCCCGGCTCCGGTCCCTTGCGGCTGTAGCCGCGGTCGCCTTGGAGCACCGGAGGTTTGAAGTCGGAGAGGGTGAGGTCAAGGCTGAGGTTAAGGTTGAGATTGGGGTCAAACGCAGCGGCACGCAGGCGCGCCGGTCGTGGACGCCAAGGTGCACCGTCACTGGCAGCCACTGGACTCGAGGCTTTAGCCGGTTGTCCTGCCTGCCCGGAGAGACCGGCTGAAGCCTCTATTCCGGATACATCAGCCGTCGCGCCGATCTCTGCCACCTCCCAATCCTCCAGCCACACCCGGTAAGGATCCGCCTGCGCGCCGGCAACCCCGGCCGCACCCCTGGCCAGCCGCTCAAAGGAATAATGCCGGCCCCCGCTCACGTCGGTCAGCGCAAAATGCGCCATGTAGACCTGATCCGCGCCCCAGGCAGAGTCTCGCGCCGCCCGATCATCCGGCGGCACGAGCGCGCGGCGAAAGAAGGTGAGCTGGTAGCCGAAATGCTCCCCCGTCTCAGCCGTCAGGTTGCCGGTGTAGTACCACCACTCGGTCTGGTAATCGTCGTGCGGCCCGCGGTCGGCCGGGAAGACGATCTCCCGCGGCCCCTCCGCCCGCGCAAAGCCCGCCACATCCGCCGGCGCGGCCGCAGCGACCAGGCTGGCCCGCAGCGGCGCCGGCGCCTTGGGCCAGAAGAACCACGCCGACGCCCCCACGATCGCCAGGAGAGGTATCACCCAGCGCAGATGTTTACCAATCATGTCCATTTCCTGACTCGCACACTCCCACACTCACGTTCTCCCACACTCATTCCCCCCGCAACGCCTCCGCCGCGGCCATGCGCCCCATGCGGATCGCGGGATAGACGCCCGCCAGCAGCGCCGCGACCACGGCCAGCGCCAACGCCTGGAGGAACACGGCGGGATCGGCGTAGAGCTGCATGGTCCAGCCGAACGAGCGCGCGTTGATGATGAAGATCAGGACCAGCGCCAGCGCCAACCCGGTCGGCAGCGCGAGGAGGCCCGCGGTCAGCCCCATCAGGCCCGTCTCCAGCAGCACCAGGCCGCGGAACTGCCGCACGGTGAGGCCCACCGCCCGCAGCACGCCGAACTCGCGCGCCCGTTCGAGCTGCAGCGACAGCAGCGCACTCAGCACGCCGATGAACGCGACGATGGCTGCCAGCACCTGCAGCGCGCCGGTGATCGCGAACGCGCGGTCGAACACGGCCAGCGCTTCGTCGCGCAGGGCCCGGTTGGGCCGCACCAACAGCCCCTGGATGCCCGCCAGCCGGCCCTGAAGATCACGGACAAACCTATCGGTCTCCACGCCGGGCGCCAAAACCACCAGCGCGGCGGTCACTGCGTCGTCGTCCCAGTACTGCCGGTAGAGGTCGAGACCCATCATCACCGTGCCCTGGCTGTTGGAATAGTCTCGGTAGATGCCGGCCACTGGGAACGTATGCTCGCCCCGGTCGGTGGTGAGTGTGACGGCCGCCCCGTGCGCCGGGAGCCCCAAGCGGTTCGCCAGCGGCTCGGAAGCCAGCACCGCGCCGGCCTTGACCGCGCCCGCGACCTGCTCCCGGCTGCCGTCGGTGCTGACAAAGACCCGCGGCGCGGTGAAATCGCGGTCGGACACCGCGGTCACGCCGATCGGGCCGTCCGGCGAGCCGACGTCGGTCGAACGCAGCACGTCCCAGCGCGCGATGCCGGGTGTGGCGACCAGGAGGTCAAGCGCGCGCGGATCGAGCGGCGCGGCCGAGCGGGTGGCGGTGAACTGCGGTGCGGAAACGTACACATCGCCCCATAACGTCTGCCCGAGCCAACTCACCACCGTGGTGCGGAAGCTGCCCACCATCAGCCCGACGCCCACCGTCACCGACACCGCGACCATCAGCGCGGCGACGGCGACCGCGGTGCGGCTCAAGGCGGCCGTCACGCTGCGCGGGGCCAGCCGCCCCAGCACGCCGAAGGCCCGGCCCATCAACGGCAGGGCGCCGCGGGCCAGGATCAAGGTGCTGATGGGGGCCAGCAGCGCGCAGCCGATGGTCAGGAAGAAGATGCCGGCAAAGCTGATCACCAGCGAGCGGGTCGGAATCGCCAGCAGCCCGCCGCCCAGGGCGATGCCGCCTGCGCCGAGGGCGGTGATGAACGGCGTCACCCGCCGCGCCTTGTCCTCCAGCCCGGAGCGGCTCAGCGCCAGGCGCGGCGGAGCGCTGGCCGCCTCCCACGCGGGCAGTGCGGCCGAGGCCACCGTTGCGGCCACGCCCAGGACCATGCCCTTGATGAGGCTGCCAGGGGGAATCGCGATCCCGCGCACGGTGACGACAAAGTAGAGGTCGTTGATCGTCTGCGTGACCGCCTGCACCGCGCCCTGGCCGAGGAGCACGCCCAGGCCCAGGCCGAGCAGCGAGCCGATGGCGCCCACTGCCACCGCCTCGCCTAGCACCAGCCGGCCGATCTCCGCCCGCGTCACGCCGAGGCACCGCAGCGTGCCGAAGAGCGGCCGCCGCTGCACCACCGAGAAGGTCATGCTGTTGTAGATCAGGAACATGCCGACCACCAGCGCCAGCAGGCTGAGCGCGGTCAGGTTCGTGCGAAACGCGGTGGTCATCTGCTCCAACGCGCCGGAGCGGGCGCCCACAGGGACGAGCTGCGCGTCCGATGGCAGATTCGTAGTAACGACTTCAGTCGTTTTCGTTGCCAGACGACTAAAGTCGTCACTACGAACGTCGGGTAAAATCACATCCACATGGCTCAACCGTCCGACCATCCCCAAGGCCTCTTGCGCGCTTGCGATGTCGGCCAGGATCATGCCATCCAGCGCGCGGCGGGTCAACCCGTCCTCCGGTCGCAGCAGACCCACGATCACGCCGGTGGACGCGCGGCCGGACGCGTCCAGTGACACCGCATCCCCCACCGCCAGCCCATATTCCGCCGCCAGCCCCTCAGAGATCAGCAGCGCACCGGGCCGGGTCAGGAAGGCTACAAGTTGATCCAACCCCACGGGCGTCCCCGGAGCCGCTCCCCCGTAAGAACTCCCTTGCGCCCCGGCCGTAGCTCCCGCCAGGTACGACCGGAACGGCGCCTCGGCGAACGGGTCCACGCCGAGCAGTTGCAGCGGCCGATCCCCGAGCTGCGGCGACGTGACGTAATCGGTAACGACCGGCGCGACATCGCGCACGCCCGCAGCGCGCAACTGGGTGTAGACGGCCTCGTCCAGCCCGGCCGGCCCGCCGATGACCTGGTGCGTCGCGCGGCCGGCGACGGCGTCCGTGCTCAGATCGAACGCACGGCTCGCCGCGCTGTTCGCCAGGTCAATGGCGACCATCACGGCCACGCCCAGGGCAATGCCGAGGATCATGAGGAACGTCTGCCAGGGGTGGCAAAGCTGGTAGCGCCAGCCGACGTTATAGAGGGTGCGGTTCATCGGTTGAATGCCGGATCGTGCTCCAGCTTGCCGTCGCGCAGATGAAAGACGCGGTCGGCACGGGCCGCCGATTCGGCGCTGTGCGTCACCATCAGCAGATTCCTGCCGGCCTGCCGCGTCAACCGGTCGAGCAAGGCCAACACGCTCCCGCCGGCGCCCTCGTCCAGGTTGCCGGTCGGCTCATCGGCCAGCACCAGCAGCGGATCATGGATCAGCGCCCGTGCGATGGCGACGCGCTGCTGCTCGCCGCCCGAGAGCTTATCGGGGAAGGTCGTCACGCGGTCGAGCAGCCCCACCGCGTCCAGCAGCGGCTCGGCGGCCGCTCGCGCGGCTTTCGGAGCGGTCCCGTTCAGCTCAAGCGGCAGCGCCACGTTCTCCAGCACAGTCAACGTGGGAATCAGGTTGAAGAACTGAAAGATGAAGCCGATCTGGCGCCGGCGGAACAGCGTCCGCTCGCGCTCGCCCAGCGCGGTCAGCTCCCGACCGCCCACCCAGATCTGCCCGGCATCCGCGCGGTCAATGCCGCTGACCAGGTTGAGCAGGGTGCTCTTTCCGCTGCCGCTGCGGCCGAGCAGCGCGATGAACTCGCCGCGCGCGAAGTCGGCCGAGGCATCCTCCAGGACAACGCGGCGGCGGTCGCCTTCCTGATAAGCTTTTGAGAGGCCGCGCAGGCGGATGAAGGCCCCATCATCGGGTGCGCTGCTTTGTGGCTTCGGGATGGCTGCCCCAGCAAGCAAGGATAGGAACGACATGTTGCCTCGTGAGATCGCAATAACTTGAATATCAGTTTACCGCGCGTCAGCAATCGGCTCAGTAAGAACCCGTCCAGAATAGACAAACATTGGACGACTTCTTAGTAACCCTTTGCCAAAAAAACAAATCCTCCGAAATTCTTGCCTCGGAGGATCTGCGTGCGTGCAAGTCACAGGCCTATCAGCAACAATGCGCCTCTCAAGTTTCGAGCACATTCAGCTTTCAACTCAACTGTTGCCCCTCGCCCACCGCCTCCCGCCCCGCCCCGAACGCCTGCCGGTTCAACTCCACATACTTCGCCGGCACGCGGCCCGCGATCACCCGCAGCCAATCGTCCGGCGTCAGCTCGGGCGCCAGCCCGGAACGCTCGATCAGCGCGGAGAGCGCGCCGAGCAGGACGACGTTCGCTGCCCTGGCGTTGCCCAACGCGGCGGCGATCCGCTCGCCGTCCACGTAGACCGCCTGATCCGTGACCTCGGCGATCTTGGCGCGCAGCCGGTCATCGTCCGGGTAGGGCTGGCCGCCGGAGGTCACGGTGACCGGCTTGATGGCCTGCATGTTGACCACCGCCAGTGCGCCGCGCCGGAGCTGGCCCAGGTTGCGCAGCGCCTCGGCCACTTCGAACGCGAGGTAGACGTCCACCTCGCCCGCGCCGACCAGCGGTGAGTAGACCGTCTTGCCCCACCGCACGAAGCTGGTGACGCTGCCGCCGCGCTGCGACATGCCGTGTACCTCGGCCTGCTTGGCCTGGTACCCCGCGGCCAGCCCCACGTTCACCAGCACATCGCTTGCCAGAATCGTCCCCTGCCCGCCCACGCCGGCGAGGAGGAAGTTGAGGGTGTTTGTCATCGAAACCTCTCTGCTGATGGTAACTTGGTAGATCGGTAACTTGGTAGATTGGTAACTTGGTAGATCGGTAACTTGGTGATGCAGGAAAATAGGAAGATCGCCTTACCGACCACCAATCTACCAATGTACCAATCTACCAGTTTACCAGTTTACCAGTTTACCAATTACCGGAACCGGATCGCGTCCCTTGGGCACACCTGTGCGCAGACCTCGCAGCCGGTGCAGAGGGATGCGTCAATCAGCGCCTTGGGGCGGCCCGTCTTCTCGTCCAGCTCGTCGCTCTTCAGGATGGCCGGGCAGCCGATGCGGAAACAGAGCGTGCAGCCGTTGCAGTTGTCGAGCACCTCCAGCGGGACCCACCGCTTGCGCGCACTGGGCAGGAGCGCACATTCCTCCTCGGTGATCAACACCGCGGGCTCGTCCAGCTTGAGATACTCCCGGAGCGTCTTCTCGATCTCCTCGACGTGGTACGCGGGCACGGTCTTGACGTGCTTGACGCCGAGCGCGCGCACCAGCGGCTCCAGCTCGATGCGCGGCGCGGGCCGGCCCTGCAGCGTGTGGCCGGAGCCCGGGTTCTCCTGCTGGCCCGTCATGCCGGTGACGCGGTTGTCCATGATGATCGTGATGACCGGGCTCTGATTGTAGACGACGTTCGCCAGCGCGGGAATGCCGGTGTGGAAGAAGGTCGAGTCGCCGATCACCGCGACGTGATGCTCCGGGCTGCCCGCCTTGGCCGCGCCGTGCGCCACTGCGATCCCCGCGCCCATGCAGCCGCAGGTGTGGATGGCGCTCAGCGGGGCGATGAGGCCCAGGGTATAGCAGCCGATGTCGCCGTTGACCAGCACCTTGAGCTTGTTCAGCACGTAGAACGCGCCGCGGTGGGGGCAGCCGGGGCACAGGACGGGCGGACGGGCGGGCAATTGGCCGACATCCACGCCGGTCAGCGCCACGTGCAGGTCGCCCGGCAGCAGCCCGGCGTTGATCGCACTCTCGCGCACGACGCGCGGGTCGAACTCGCCGACCAGCGGGAAGATGCGCTTGCCCTCGCACGGGATGCCCATGAGCCGGACCGCTTCTTCGATGAACGGGTCCAGCTCCTCGATCACGATCAGCCGGTCCACGGAGGCCGCGAAATCGCGGATGAGCCGCTCCGGCAGCGGCCAGGTCATGCCCAGCTTCAGCACCGACGCCGTGGGGAAGACCTCCCTGGCGTACTGGTACGCTATGCCGCAGGTGATGATGCCCAGTGCCCGGTCGCCCGGCTCCACGCGGTTGAACGGGCACGTCTCGGCGTATTCGGCCACCGCGCGGATGCGCGCCTCGATCACCGGGTGGCGCTTAATCGCGTTGCCCGGCACCATGACGTATTTGGCGGGGTTGCGGGGGAACTTGGGGATTGGGGACTGGGGATTGGGGATTGGGGATTCATCGTCCGCCGATTCTTCCAGCTTCCAGCTTCCAGTTTCCAGTCTCACCGCGCTCGTCGAGTGGCAGACGCGCGTGGTCAGGCGCAGGAGCACCGGCGTGTCGAACTGCTCACTGAGCTCGAACGCGGCGACGGTGAGATCCTTCGCCTCCTGGCTGTCGCTCGGCTCCAGGCAGGGGACGCGGGCGAACTTGGCGAAGGTGCGGTTGTCCTGCTCGTTCTGGCTGGAGTGCATAGCCGGGTCGTCGGCGGTGACGATCACCAGGCCGGCCTCGATCCCGGTCATGGATGCGTACATGAAGGCGTCAGCCGCGACGTTCAGGCCGACGTGCTT
Source organism: Anaerolineae bacterium (assembly GCA_026645775.1). Taxonomy (GTDB): domain Bacteria; phylum Chloroflexota; class Anaerolineae; order CG2-30-64-16; family CG2-30-64-16; genus MO66. Next base: position 22,217 of record JAPKMS010000012.1, on the reverse strand, counting down.
CATGGTCGCCAGGGCGCGTTTGCCGGCGTAGGCCGCGCCGATGGCCACGTCCACGGCCACTTTTTCGTTGGTCGCCCACTCGGCGTACACGTTGGGGAAGCGGGCGAACTCCTCGAGGATCTCGGTGCTGGGGGTGCCAGGGTAGGCGGAAGCGACGGCCACGCCGGCCTCCCACGCCCCGCGGGCCACGGCTTCATCGCCGGAGAGCATTCTGACGACCGGGTTAGGACTTTCGATCACTGGCTTAACTCCGTTGGTAAGGTGGTAAATTGGTAGACTGGTAGACTGGTAGACTGGCAGACAAGGATGCAGGCTGGACGGATCCTTGTCGTCCGTAGAGACTATTCTAGTGAATCTGAGACAGCAGCGCCATGACGCGGGTCAGGGAACAATTAGACCGCGTCCAGAAACAAGTTCGGCACCTGCGGCCATGCCCCTGCCGGGGCACAATCGAGACCAAAAATGCAGTGATCAGGTCAATCCGGTGCATCTGCGGTATCTGCGTCCCATTTTCGGGTCAGGAATTCGCGCACCGCGGCGTGATACACCGCCGGATTTCCCGCGTGGATCACGTGCGAGGCGTGCGGGATGACCGCCTGCGCCGCGCGGGGCAGACAGCGCGCGAGCTCGGCGTTGATCACGTGGAAGAGGCGCGGGCTCAACTCGCCGTTCAGCAGGAGCGCGGGGCGGTCAAGCGCTGCAAGGCCCTGGCACGTCAGCGGTGGGAAGAAATCCTCAGCCTGGGTCTCAGCCCGCATCTCGGCCGCGTTGTCCAGGATCATGCGCCGGCCCGCGGGCGACAGCCGATCGAACGTGCCGCGGCCCATGACCGCAGCGTGGAAGCAGCGGACCCCCTGCTCCAGGTCGCCCTGCAGGAAAGCACGCTGCGCCGGCGCCCAGGCGTGGGTCAGGAAATCCGCCGCGAGCGGTGCGCCGCCGGGGAGGTCCGGCAGCCAGTGGATCAGCGGCGGCTCGGCGAGGACCAGCGAGCGCACCAGCTCGGGCCGCTGCGCGGCCAGCAGCAGCGCCACGCAGCCGCCGAACGAGGAGCAGACCAGGTGCGCGGGCGCGAGGTCCAGCGCCTCGATCAGCGCCGCCAGGTCCGCGGCGTGCAGGCCGGCAGTGTACACCGGATCACCCGCGGCGGGCGCGGCGTTGGGATGGTGGTAGCGCCGGCTGTAGGCGACGGCGCGATGGTCCGCGGCGAACAGCTCGACCTGCCGCCGCCAGATGCGCAGATCCTCCAGGCTGCCGTGGACGAACACCAGCGGCTCGCCGCGGCCGGCTTCAACGCAGGCGAGGCGCGTGCCGTTGGCTTCAATAACGTGCATTGATCGGTCACTCTGGATAGTAGGACGGATTGGCAACCCGTCCTACAGTTTCATGCCCCCGTGGCGCCGCCTGCGGTATGAAAAGCTACCCTGCGAACGCGGCGACGGCTGCAGCCTGCTCTTGCATCAACGCGATCAGCTCCTCCCAAACCGCCTGCTGATACGGGGTGGCCGCGTGCCGGGCCTGCACCCGGAAGCGCGCGATGGCGCTCTCGATCACGTTGCGAAGGAAGGCGCTGCGCTCGGGGCCGGACTGCTGGCGCTGGCCGCGCTGGCGCAGCTTGACGTCCGGCTCGATCACACCCGCCGGCTCACCCGCGACCCGCAGCGCGCGCGCCAGCCGGTAGATGACCTCTTGCGTGCTCTCACCGAGTTGGCGATAGAGCTGCGCCTGCTTCGGCTCCGGGCTGGTGCGGAGATAGGCCTGAAGGACCTCCGTTAGGGTCTTGCCGGCGGCCAGTTCAACGATCAGCGCCACCACATACTCCTGGCTGGGCTCCGCGGCTGCGGCGCCATCCGTCTCCCCAGCGCCCGTTTCCGCTGCCGAGAGCCCGGCGAGCAGGTCATCGGTCGCGCCATCGGGCAGCGGGATGCGCGCGGCCGCCAGCAGGTACTGCTCGTTGGCGACCATCATCTCCCGCAGGCTCTCGGGCATGGTCGAGGTAAAGCTTTGAGGATTGTGCTGCGAGCGATGGCACTCCCACGCGGCCATACGCCGCGCCACCCAGGGGGCGACGTGCATCGTGATGTCAATTTGGTCGTCCGGTGTGCCGTAGAAGGGCAGCTCCTGGCCGTTGAGCTTGACCCGAAACTCTTTCAGCCCCGGCGCAGCATCGAAATAACTTTGGGCAATGGCGCGCGTAAACAGCCGCGCGGCCGCCCACGCGGGCCCGGCCTCGGGATACGCCGCCGGATCGGCCGCGGCAGTGAAGGCCGTGCGCGTGATCTCCCACACGGCCAGGTGATCGGGGTGCGGATAGAGGCCGTTCTCCGGATGCGTGATGATGACGTGCGGGCGGATGTCCCGAATCTGCTGCACGATCTGCCGCACAGCCTCATCCCTGGGAAGCCCCGCGACGCCGCCATCGGGCCAGTCCAGCCAGCGCAGCTCGCTGATGCCCAGGTGCCGGCAGGCGCATTCCAGCTCACCGGTGCGCACCTGCGCCAGCGTCTCCGCAGTTGCGCAGTCATTACAATAGATCGTCGCAGCCTCGCCGCGGGTGGCGCAGACCAGCACAGTCCGCACACCGGCCTCGCCGTAACGCGTGAGGGTCGACCCGACGCCGATTTCATCGTCGGGGTGAGCAAAAACCGCCAGAATCGTCAGGGGTGTATTCATATTTCCGTTCTCAGTTCCGTGATGCGTGTTCGCCGCCGATAGCCCTGAGGCCCGCGGCCGTGCGTGAAGCGTCCGCATTATAGTCGACGGCCCTCTTAACAGCAACCCCTCCCGGCCAGTTGCAGCCGGGAGGGGTGGATGGGCAGACGGCGTGCAGCCGAGGTCAGTCCGAGAACTCAGCTTTGACCTCGTCACGCAGCAAGTGCCAGATGATCAACCCGCCGATGATCGTGCCCAGTGGAATGTTGATCAGCCGCAGGAATGCCAGGGCCAGCGCACCCGTGCGCGCCCAGCCGCGTTGGCGCCACAGCCCCCAGCCGACGATCAGGTTCGCCAGGGCGATGAGCAGGAACAACCCGCCGACCAACAGGCCGATCACGACATTGATCGCGATGACGGCCCCGGCATCCGGCTCACCGCTGCCGCCGACCGCCAACCCGACGATGAGTGGCATGCTGAACAGCCCGCACATGCCGAGCAGGCTAAGGAAGCCGCTGATGAAGTGATAGAGCGCGATGAGGGTCGTGCCGTCGGAACGGGTCTTCATGGATACCTCCGGTAGGATAGGATTGGGTAGATGGGTAGATTGGTAAATGGGTGCATGGGTAGATCGGTGGCCCGGAATTGCAAGACCGAAACCAATCTACCAACTTACCGATCTACTCACTATCGTTACGGCGCGACTTGGACAAACTGGCCGCTCTTGACCTGGAAAATGTAGATCTGGGCGTTGCGCAGATCGCCGTTATCCTGGAACTGCACGTTGCCCAGCGGTGTGTTCAGATCGAGCTTGCGAATGGCATCGGCGATCTTGGCGGCGCTCAGGCTGCCGGCCTTCTTGGCGCCCTCGGCCAACACCTCCATCGCACTGTAGCCGTTGACCGAGTAGGTGTCGGGATTGCGATATTCGACCGCCTGGTACGCCTGCACCCACGTCTGATCCACCGCGGTTTTCGGGCTGGGCGCAAAGCCGGTGACGTACATGCCTTCCGCCGCGCCATCAGCGTTATCAATGGTGGCTGCCAGGAAGCAGCCGTCGGAAGCCATGAAGGTCAGCCCGTCCAGGCCGGCATCGCGCAGGTCAGCCCGCAGGTAAGGGCACTCCACCTCGTAGCCGGCGTAGTAGATGGCATCGACGCCCGCGGCCTTCACCCGGGCGACCTCATCGAGGAAGCGGTTCTGCTCCACCTTCACCTGCGCCGACAGCGCAACTTGTGCGCCAAGACGCTGCAATTCACCGGCCACCAGCTTGCCCAGGTCGATGCCATACGAATCATCGTTGTAGAGCACCGCCACTTTCTTGGCGCCCAATTTCGCCACCAGGTACTCCGCGCCGGCCGTGGCCTGCAAGTCGTTGGCTGCGTTTACCCGGAAGAAATTGCGGAAGCCCTGGCTGGTCAGGCCCACCTCCGATGCGGTTGGGGTGATGACGATGAGGGGCAGGTCCTTGTAGATCGCCATCGCGGCGGCGGTCTGACCTGAGTTGGGGTGCCCGATGACGCCAAGCACTTTGTCCCCGCGCTCGACCGCCTCTTTGATCTGTTGGGCCACGCCCGCCGCCACATCGGAATCGGCCTCGTCGTCCAGGGCGATCACCTTGACTTTGTAGCCCAACAGGCCGCCCGCCCGGTTAAGCTGCTCAGCCATCAGCCGGACGCCGCCCGCCACAGTCTGGCCCGTGTTGGCCTGGAACCCGGAGAGCGGCCCCGCAACGTAGACGATCACGTCGCCCTTGGTCGGCGCGCCGGACGTGCAGGCGGAGAGCACCCAAACTGCGATCAACATGAGCACCCAAATGGTGTAACGTTTCATAGAACTACCTCGTTCAGAGAGTAAGCTGGTCAACGACCGGTTCCGCTTATCTGCCGGCTGCACTCTGTTTGCGCGCCGAAGGCGTTGCGGCGGGCGACTCGACGGCAGGCCCCGCGTTCCCATACACCTCGTTTAGCGACTCGACGATATCTTGCAGCGCCAGCACCTGGCCGCGGATGTCGTCGCGCAGCCGATCGGCGCGGTCAGAATCCACGTCCTTGCTGCCGATGAGCAACATCTGCGAATAGACGGTGCCCAATGCCGCCAGTGAATGATCCAGTTGCAGATCAGCTCGCGCCATGCGGCCGGACAACTCATGCAGTGCTGCACTCTGCTGGCGGGTAGACTCCAACGTCACCGCCAACTGTTCCTTCAGTTGCGGGGTCTTTTCCAGGTTCATCCGCCCTTCCAATACCTTGATCTCTTTGGGCACAGACTCTAAATCGCGCCGGATGACCGGGTCCATGCGATAGCTGTCCAGGCGCCGTGCCAGGGTGACCATGTTAGCAACCCAGTCGTAGACCTGGGTGGTGGTGCTTTTCAGCCGGTCGCGTAACACACCGCTGCGCTGCTGGTCGACCACATCCTGGATGCGCGACCGGTACTGTTCGGCCTCGGCCAGCTTGTCGCGTAAATTACGGTCCCGAATGCCGGCCGTGCTGTACTTCTCGCGGAATAGCGACTCCACAACCTTCTGCTGCTCGGCCTTATCGGTCAGGCTGGAGATGATGACCGCCACTTCACCCACGACGCCCAGGATCGACCACAGCCACCAGGGCAGCCAGTGGATGGCGTTGGGCAGGAAGACGCTGGCCAGGATCGTGCCGCCGACCATCAGCGCACTTTCGACGCGAAAGATGGCATTCTTAAACAGCGCCTGCTGCGCCTCTTGTTCGATCCGGTCGAGAATGGAATCGTTGGCCATTGTCGTGAACCGTGCTGCGTGATCCGAAACGAACCATCTGTTTCACGCAACCCGTCCTTTCATCAGAAGTAACTTGATAGAATCTTGTACAGCTCGCGAATCGTCTCGGTCGTGCCCTCGCGCACCTGCCCGCCGCTGGCCTCAGCCAGTGTTTCGAGCATCGTATAGTCCGCGTCGCTGCCATAGGCGATACAGAAGATCACCACCGGCACATCCTGATTGCCCGCTTCGATCTCGCGGGTCAACTGGCGCAACGTCACGGCAGACGCGTTTTCTTTGCCATCGGTCATGGCGACGATCGCGTTGATGCGTTCCGGGTCGGCCTGGCGCTGGAGCCGCGTGTAGGCGCTGCGGACGGCATCCAGCAGCGCGGTGTTGCCGCCGGCCGTCAGGGTGTCAACCGAATCCACCAGGACCGCCCGGTTGTTGGCCAGGGTATCCAGCTCGATGATGTTGGCGACGCCGGAGTTGAACTCCACCAGGCCTACGCGCTCCTGGTCAGACGGGATTTGCGCCAGGAAGGTGCGCAACGCCGACTGAGCGTTGTCCAACTTGTCGCCTTCCATCGACCCCGAGGTGTCCACCACGAGGATGACGTTGGTCTTGCGCTTGGTCAACGCCCACACGTTTTGCACCACCGACACCACATCGGGCGCAGGCAGTTGCAGGGTCGTCTGCGGCTGGGCTGGGTCGACCCCGTTGGCCGCGACGAGCGGCGAGCCGGGGCTGTCCAGCGGGATGGTCAGATCAGCGGGGCGGTAGCCGGCGCGCAGGATCAGGGTTTGCGACTCAGGCTCGGCCAGAAACTCGCGGAACGCCTGGAAGGTGCGCTGCTGGTTGGTGGTGACAGCCGCCGTTTCCAGCAAAGCCAGCGGATGATCGGCCCAGAGGGTGCCCTCGGCGGGATAGAGCGCTACCAACGCATCAGGCGGCTGGCCGAACACACCGGTGTTAAAGGCAACGACAAGCTGCTCGGACACAACGAAGGCATCCAGCGTTTTCGGGCCATCCTGCAGCACGCGCTGGATGACGGCCAGTTCGGCCTCGCCGTAGAACTTCACCGTCTTCTCGATGGCCGAGACAAACTCGACCGTCTTGGCATCTTGCGCCATCTCGACGGTCAGGCCGCGCTGCACGCCCGCGCCCGCGTAAAACTCCGCCAGGGTGGCCAGCAGGCCGCTGGCATACGCGGTGCTGGGATGGCTCCAGCGGAAGTTGCTGTCTTGCTGCGCCGCAGCTTGGAGCGTGCTCCACCCCACCGGCTGGTCGGGCCAGCCCAATGCGCGGGCTGATTTTTCCCATGCGGCGATGACGATCGGCGTGATGGCGTAACGCACCGGCGTTCCGGTGATGCGCGGGGCGATTGACCCCGGCTCGGTGGCCTGGGTGTCCCCCCAACGCCGGTTCAATTGGTCAAGCCACAGCGCCGAATCCGGAGACAGCGCCTGGAAACTCGGCTCGCCCGCCAGCACCTGGTTGATCATTTCCTCCGAGGTCAGCTCCACCAGTGCGACCTGCATGATCTGCCGATCGGAGGTGCGCTGCTTTTCGGCGTTGAACTTTTCGGTCAAGGCCTTGATCAACGCGGCCTTTTCGGGCGAATAGGCAATGGTCAAAGTGGCTGTGCGCTGATCGACGGCCGAAGTCTGCGCGACCGGCGTGCTGGTGCGCTGTGCAATCAAGATTATGGCAAACGCGCCGAACACGCACAAAAGCAAAAGCGCAGCGATGAGGATCAAGAGCCCATTGCGCCGGCCGGTCTGTTGTCTGCTCATGGCATACTCCTTCAGGCTGGGAACGGAAGCCGGGGCCGCGTCATCAGGCGAACGGCCCGCTCAGCTTCTTGCTCCCGACAGCCAGCTCAATTCCCCACGTTCAGATCGAACCAGCGCAACAGCGCCAACAACACGTCACGACTGGGCGAGTTCATGCGCGTCGTGCGCGGCACGATCGCCTCCACGCCCTGGCTCTGCCACTGGGTAAAAAGCGTATCGCCCGCGGTGATGCTGACTTCGCTATTGACCGGCCGCAGGCCTCCCTGCACCGCCAGGCGCTGGATATCAGCCGTCAGCAGGAACTGCTGAAACTGCAGTGCGGCATTCTTCTCGGCTGCGGTCGTCTCAGGTCCCACCCAGATAGTGTACGGGAAGTCGAACCAGGTCACATATTTAGGATACCGGATCACCAATGGGTCAGACCAGCGCGTGCGGATGCCCTCCATGCTGTTCAGCAGGTCGCTCTCCAAGAGCTGGCCCCCGTCGCCCGCGGAATACCCGAAAAGGGCGAAATCCTCGGCGGTATACGCACTGGCGCCGCTCACGTCGGTGAGCGCGCCCATCAATTCCTTCAGCCACTGTTGGAACTCGGGATTGGTGACGTCCTCGGTGGAGATGTTGACGCGGTCGTAGTATTCGCCGGCTGCGGCGATCATCGCGGCCAGCCCGCCCACATTGCGCCGCGGATTCGGGACAACGAGCTTGAAAAAGCCCCACTTGGCGTCGCCGCCCAACTCCGGCCAGCCGCTCTTGGCGATGGCCGCGTCGTGAACGGTCTGCCACGTGATTTCGCCGTATTTCTGAGCCAATACGTCGGCGCGGCTCTGATAGATGCCCCACACGAACAAGGAAATCGCGATCGGCCGGGCGCGATATTCACCATCGGTCAGGAACACATCACGGCCCAGGCGCTCCTTGTAAGACGCATTGGCAAGCTCCACCAGGTAGCGGCTGTCCGGGATCCAGACGGTGGGGAAGGTGGTGGCCAGCCGCTCCAGCTCCCCAGCCGTGAGCCCTTCGCGCGTGCCGGATACCAGGGTGCCGTAGTCGTCACGGTCAAACTTGCCCAGGGCGGTCAGGCCATCCATGGCGACCACCTGGATCTCGACGGGCTGGCCGTCCTGGGTCGGATTGCTGGCGTTGAACCGCTTCGCCGCCTCACGCACCCACGGCTCAACCGGCAGCGCCGTCACCACACGCACTTGGACGGGGCCGCGCGGGGTCGCTACGAGTGCTTGCGCATTGTTGGGGTTAAACCGCTGCCACCCCAGACCCGCCGCCACCACCAGCAACACCACGCCCAGCATCAAGAAGAAGATCGCCTGGGTGCGTCTTCCGCCTCGTGCAGTAGCGACGAAAAAGTAGATCGCGAGCACCATGGCGATGACGCCAAGGGCCAGTGTACCGATGATCGGTGCAAGCTCCATAGGATCACTCCTCACAACCCAAGTCGCGCCTTGCGTGCTTCCAATTGCGCTTCTAGTTCTTTACGTTTCAGCACTTCCGGGGTTTCGCCGCGGGCCAGGCCACGCTGTTCCAGCTCCAGCATCTGGGCTTCGGCCTCGGCCAGGCGGCCGCGGATTGAGTCGACGACACGCGCCACATCGGGATCGCCCGAACCGGCCAGATCCTCCAGCGACTGTGCCGCGCCGACTGTGAGCTGTTTGGCACGTGCCAGGCCAACCAGACCCTCGACCTCCGGCTCGCTTTGCACCAGCGCCACAATGCGCGCATCGAGCTCGGTCTTGGTCTGAGCGACCTTAGCATACTCAGCCTCCAGCCGCTCCACTTGTTCAGCCAGGCGCCCGGCGGTCAGCCGGCTTTGGTTCAGCCGATCCTGGGCCGCCAGCGCGTCTTCCTGCAAGCCGGCCTGCAACATTTGATCGACCTGCTGATCCTGCGCGACGACTACCGCCTGCTGCTCATCGCTGTGGCGGCGCATCTGGACGATCTCCGCGCGCAGGCTGGCCAGTTGCCCCACCAGTTGCTCCTGCAGAGCTTGCAGCTCACGGATGTGATGCTGGAAGATCGCCTGTTCGTTGGAGTTCAACGCCCGATCCACCAACCGATTCAGATCGGTGGAGACCAGGACCTGGATTTTCTCCAAAAGAGATGCCATCAGGAACCTCCATGCCAGGTCACCCGGTCGCAACTGGGCCGCGGGCGGCGCCGCGCGGCCCACACGACCGGTGACCTGCGATCACATGCCGGCTGGCTTTCAGCTGCCCTTTTCTAACCCCAGCCGCGACTTACGAGCCGACAACTGGGCATCCAATTCGCCGCGATCCAGCACATCGTCCATCTGCTTATCCAGGCTGGCTGCGCGCATTTCGCTCTCGGCCGAGGCCCGATCCAGCCGGCCGCGGATCGAATCGGCAATGCGAGCCACATCGGCGTCACCCACACCCGCCAGGTCATCCAACGACTTAATGGTGCGGGCGGTGATCTCTTTGGATTTGGCCAACTCCAGCAGCGCCTCCAGCTCCTCGCGCTCCTGTTTGATGGTGGTCAGCTTGGCTTCCAGCTTCAGCCGCGCATCCATCAAGTTCTGATACTCGCGCTGCATCTGGTCGACCTGCCCGGCGTAGGTGTCTACCAGCCGCTGCGTGGAGTTGAGCTTGCTCTGCGCTGCGCGGGCCAGGTCATCGCGGCCTTCGCGCAGAAAAATATCGATGTTGCGATCGAGCTCGGCCGCCTTCGCCTGAAGCTCCTCGTACTTGCGGCGAGTGGTCTTGACATTGCCGCCGACCGTCGCGGTCGCTTCGGAGAGGTTCTCCAGGTTGTCTTCAACCTCACGAATATACTGATTGATGACCGCGATGGAGTTCTGCTTCAAAGCCTGGTCGACCAGCCAGTGCAGGTTCGCTGAGATCAACGTTTGAACTTTATCCAGTAGAGATGCCATGCGAATGCCTCCTTGGGAGTTTTGCACAGGATGCGCGGTTGTTGATGCGCGATTGAAGATTGCAGGTGCATACTAACAGCTGGCGCCGGCCGTCGCTTGACGGGTAACCGACTTGTATCTGACAGCCCCGGCGCCGCATAAAGAAGGAACCGGGCGCCGTCCCCGGTCCCAGTTCCGCTCTCTCACGCTTCCACCAGTTTGTAGCCCCGGCCGCGGATCGTCTGCACGTAGCGCGGGTTGGCCGGATCCGGCTCGATCTTCTGTCGGAGCCGGCTGACCAACTTCTCAATCCGGGCGTCGTCGATCTCATCGATGTAGTCCTCGCCCCACACCGCCTCAACCACTTCATACTTGGTGCAGATCTTGCCGATGCGCCCATAGAGTAACAGCAACAAGCGATATTCCAGGTTGGTGAGGGTGGGAATTTGGGCGCCGTCCACCCAGACTTCGCCGCTATCCGGATCCAGGCGCAGCCCTTGCTGGCTGGTCCGGCGCACGATGTTTTGCCGCTGCACAAACTCGGCAAATGCCCGGCAGAAAACGTGTTGCTCTGAGCCGTTGTTGACCACCAGATGCTTCGCCAGGACCGATTCCAGGTCTGCGTTCTGCTCGACTTCCCGCGCCTGGCTGACCGTGACCAGCGTCGCCCTCTCGGCCTCGCTCAGGTCATTCCAGATCTTGCGACATTCGGCCTGAATGTTTAAGTCCTGCGCCAACACCTCGGCCGCGCGGCGGTGGATGATCCAGTTTTGCGAAAGATCGCGCACGGGGCGGCCGGTGAGCAAGCCCAGGATGCGACAGGTCATCTCCAGGAGTGCCGGATGTCCCCCTGCCCAGGCGCGAATGAACGCCAGATCCTCATCGCTGAAAGTCACGCCCTCTTCCTCAGCGAAGCGGCTCGAAAACTGCCGGATCTCCGCTTCGTCCAGCATGGAGATGTAGAGGACATGGTAGCCGAACAGCTCGACGAACTCAGCCACCTCGCCGGCGCTGTCGAATGCGCTGCCATTACGGGCGAAGGAAGCGCCTGGCAAGCGGATCTGCCCCAGTTGCCGATTCGTAGCCGTGACGTAAGTCAGCCCCTCGCGATGGCGATCCTTCAGCGCACGCAGGTTCAGGAACACGCGGCCATCGATACCGGCCACCGGCCCATCCACCTCGTCGAAGAGAAACACGACCCGCTGCCGTAACTGATCACCGATGGCGGCCATGGCCTGGGCGAAGCGCAGCGGCACCTCGAACGCGCTGGCCGGCGCAACCAACCCGGTGTAGGCGGTTTCCACACGGCGCAACACGTCATCACTGGCCTGATGCTCGCGAATCGCATCGATGGAGCAGCGCAGCAGAAGCTCGTAGAAGGCTTGATCGCTCATCTCGAGCATCTGATTGAAGTCGACGTAGATGAACAGATAATCCCTGGCGCCATCGCCCAGGAATTGCGCCTGAATCTCCGGGTCGGTCAGTGAGTGGAGCAGCGCCGATTTCCCCAGGTTGCTGACACCGACCACCGAAACGCAGTCCATCGCGCGCAGGTTATTGAACAGCCTGGCCAGATCGGCCTGGCGAGGCAGATAGATCCATTCACGCGGCTGTGTGGGCATGGTGAAGGCGCTCCTCAAACGATTGAGCCGCTCTTATCGCCTATCGACGTGTCGGCTTCCCTTGGGTAGGCTGCTTCTTGGCCGGCGCAGCCTGCGCAGCAGGACGTTTGCCGGCCACTTCCGCCGGGCGCGCGGCCCCCGCCGCCCCGCCCGCAGCGACCGGTTCGCGGCCCAGGTCGGCGTTCAGGTGGCATTTCTTGTATTTTTTACCGCTGCCGCACCAGCAAGGGTCATTGCGCTCCAGGGTCTTGCTGCTGCGCGCCGGCTGAGGTTGGCCGCCATCATCGCCGTGCCGAGCTTCGATGCGCTGCACCGGGATCGCCGGCCGGCTGACAATCTGGGCGTGATAGATCGAGTAGACGACATCGTGTGCGATCGCGGCCACAAAATCCTGGTACATTTCGTGCGCTTCTTTTTTGTACGCGATCAGGGGGTCCACCTGAGCGAACGCCCGCAGGCCGATGCCCTCGCGCAGCTCGTCCAAGTCGGTCAGATGGCGCACCCACCGGCCATCGACCGCCCGCAGCATGATCAGCCGCTCCAACTGCCGCAGGACCGGCGGCGTCATCGCGGCTTCGCGCTGGTCGTAGGCGGCTTCGGCCAGGCCGACCAGGTGCTCGACCAAATTGGGCGCGGTCAGTGTGCGCCACTGATCAGGGTTTTCGTCTTCGGACAGCGGCAGCACCTTGTTCACCTCGGCCGCCAGCAGATCCAGGTCCCATTCGCTGCGATCCAACGCGCGGCCGCCCTCGGTGGTAAAGAGGTCCACCAGCCGGCGCAGTTCGTCTTCCACCATGCCGCTGATCGTGGGGCGCATGCTTGGCTCGTTCATGATCTGCCGGCGCTGGTGGTAGATGATCTCGCGCTGTCGGTTAACGACGTCGTCGTACTCCAAGACGTGTTTGCGGATGTCGAAGTTGTACCCCTCGACGCGCACCTGCGAGCTCTCGATGGCCTTGCTGACCAGGCCGTGCTCGATCGGCACATCTTCATCCAGCTTCATGCGATCCATGATGCCGGCCACGCTCTGCCCGCCGAACCGGCGCATCAGATCATCTTCCAGCGAGATGAAGAAGCGAGACGAGCCCGGATCACCCTGCCGGCCCGAACGGCCGCGCAACTGGTTGTCGATGCGCCGGGCCTCATGCCGCTCGGTGCCCAACACATGGAGGCCGCCCGCCGCCAACACCCGCTGGCGGTCGGCCTCACACTCAGCCTTAGCGTGCGCCAGCGCCTCCAACCAGACCGGGTCCGACTCGGACAAGGCAGCCAGGTCAACCCCTTCTCGGCGCAACCGCTCGCGGGCCAGGCCATCGGCGTTGCCGCCCAGCAAGATATCGACACCGCGGCCGGCCATGTTCGTGGCGATGGTCACGGTGCCCGGACGGCCGGCCTGGGCGATGATGCCCGCTTCCTTTTCATGCTGCTTGGCATTCAAGACGTTATGCGGCACGCCCTTGCGCTTGAGCAGATCCGCGAGCATCTCGGACGTCTCGATGGCCACCGTGCCGACCAGGACCGGCTGGCCCTTCCGGTGCAGCTCGGCGATCTCGTTGACGACAGCTCGGAACTTGGCCGGCTGGGATTTGTAGACCTGATCCGGGTAGTCCTCGCGGATAACCTCCCGGTGCGTCGGGATCGCGAGCACATCCAGGTTGTAGATTTTGCCGAACTCCTCCGCCTCGGTCAGCGCGGTGCCGGTCATGCCGGCCAGCTTCTCGTACATACGGAAGTAGTTTTGAAACGTGATCGTCGCCAGCGTCAACGACTCGCGCTGGACGCGCACGCCCTCTTTGGCCTCGATCGCCTGGTGCAGCCCTTCGGAGAAGCGGCGCCCGTGCATCAACCGGCCGGTGAACTCATCGACAATGATGACCTCACCTTCTTTGACGATGTAATCCCGATCGAGCTTATAAAGGACATGGGCGCGCAGGGCATTGTCCAGATAGGGATTCTGCTCGTAGTGCTCGGCGTCGTACAAGCTCTGCCCTGCTTGCAGCCCCATCAACGACTCGACGCGTGCGATGCCATCATCGGTGAGCGTGACGATGCGATCCTTTTCATCAACCTTGTAGTCGCGTTCGGGGGCCAGGCGGCGAACCACCTGTGCAAACTTGCCATACAGGTCGGAGGATTCCTGCGCCTGGCCGGAGATGATCAACGGCGTCCGGGCTTCGTCGATCAAGATGTTATCCACCTCGTCGACGATCGCATACACCAGGTCGCGCTGCACGCACTCGGCGAGGCTCTGAACCATGTTGTCGCGCAGGTAATCAAACCCAAACTCGTTGTTGGTGCCGTAGGTGATATCGGCCTGATATGCCTCGCGCCGGCTGACGGGGCGCAGATAGCGATAGCGGTCGTCCGCGGCGGGAAAGTCTGGATCGAACAGGAAGGAGCCCAGATCCGGGTTGGCCGCGGCCGATTGGATGACGCCGACGCTGACACCGAGCAGATGATAGACCGGCCCCATCCACTGCACGCCGTACTTGGACAGATAGTCGTTGGGCGTGACCAGGTGCGCACCGCGGCCGGTCAACGCGTTCAGATAGAGCGGCAAGGTCGCCACCAGGGTTTTGCCTTCGCCGGTCTTCATCTCGGCGATGCGCCCCTGGTGCAGTACCGCGCCGCCGATGAGCTGCACATCGTAATGGCGCAGCCCGATGGTGCGCTCGGCGGCTTCGCGCACCGCCGCGAACGCGCGCGGCAGGATCTCGTCCATGACCTCGGCTTCGCTCTTGCGCAGCGCCCGCTCCAGACGCTCCACTTCCAGCTTCAACTGGATCTGCTCGTTGGTATCAGGCTCGCTCTGCCATGCCTCACGGGCCGCGGCCAGCTCATCGCGCAACGCACCCACACGCTCAGCGATCTTCGTGCGGAAGGTTTCGGTTTCCGCGCGCAGGGCATCGTTGCTCATACCCGCAAATTCGGGCGCGAACGCGTTGGCCTGGTCCACGATCGGTTGCAGCCGCTTGACTTCGCGCTCGTTTGAGTCACCAAAGACTTTTTTAACTAGATTTTTGAACATTCGCTTTCACTTTCACTCGTTAAATAACTCGCCGACTGAGCGCCCCACGTGGATGCGCTGAATCACATCGGCCAGCAACGGCGCAATAGGCACAATATCCAGCTTAGCGCCCAGCCGCTCGCGCTTCGCCTCCGAGATGGCCACCGTGTCCGTGACAACTACCCGACTCAGCACGCTCTCATGGATGCGATCTGCCGCCGGCTCGGAAAAAATAGCATGGGTCGCGCAGGCGACGATCTCCTGTGCGTCGGCAGCCCGGACAAAGTTGACCGCCTTGACCAACGTGCCGCCCGTATCGATCTCATCATCTACCAGGATCACGTTCTTGCCCGCCACATCACCGATCAGGTTCAATGTTTCGGTGCCATTGCCATCCAACGATCGGCGTTTCTCCACCACAGCCAACGGCAACCTGAGATGCTCGGCAAAATTGCGCGCTCGCCGCAACGCACCGACGTCGGGAGACACCACGACGGCATTCGGCACCGGATGCCCGCGGAAATAGCGGATGAATTGGCCCAGCGCCGGCAGCTCATCACACGGGATCGAGAAAAACCCCTGAATCTGCTTGGCATGCAGGTCCACGGTGACGAAACGGTCTGCGCCGGCCACGGCAACCAGATCAGCCACCAGTCGCGCCGTGATAGGCACCCGCGGCTGGTCTTTTTTATCGGTGCGCCCGTAGCCGTAGTACGGCGCCACCACGGTGATCCGCCCGGCAGAATCGCGCTTCAGCGTATCGATGAAGATTAACAGCTCCATCAGGTTATCGTTCACCGGCGCCGAGGTGGGCTGGATCAAAAAGACGTCTCTGGCCCGGACGCTCTGGCAAAGGCGCACGAAGGTATTGCTGTTGGCAAACTGCTTGATCTCGGCCTTGCCCAAGGTTTCCCCCAGGCACTGTGCCACAGCCTCGGCCAGTGGCCGGTTAGCCGTGCCCGCAAACACCATCAGATCGCCGTACATCTTCCATGCGCTGGCAAACATGGCTGCCCCCTTGCCCCCAAAGCTTACACCGGGTCGATCACCTTGCGTTCTCCGTATAAGCGCCGATAGTATTCCTTGAATTCGCCCGACTTGATTTTTCGCCACCACCATTCGTTGGCAACGTACCACTGCACGGTCTTGCGGATTGCGGTCTCGTGGCTGTGGCGCGGCTGCCAGCCGAGCGCCTGCAATTTATCCACGTTCAGACAGTAACGGCGGTCGTGGCCGGGCCGATCCTCGACGTGCTGGATCAAGCTGTGCGACTTGCCGAGCTCATCCAGCAGAATCTCGACCATGGTCAGGTTTTCCATTTCGGCGCCCGTGCCCACATTGTAGATCTCGCCCAGCGCCCCGTGATGCAGTACATGGTCGATGCCCTCGCAATGATCCAGCACATACTGATAATCGCGCCGCTGCTTGCCATCACCGTACACCGGCAGCGAGAGTCCGTCGATGGCGTTGGTTACAAAGAGCGGAATGACTTTCTCAGGATACTGGTAGGGTCCGATGTTGTTGGCGCCGCGGGTGATCGTGACCGGCAGGCCGTAGGTGACGTGATAAGCGACGACCAGCAGATCGGCGCTGGTCTTGCTGGCCGCGTAGGGGCTGCGCGGTGCAACGGGATCTGTCTCCAGCGAGCGGTGATCACCGTGAATGTGGCCGTAGACCTCATCGGTGCTGATCTGGTGGTAGCGCTCCAGTCCGAGCTTACGCGCCGCCTCCAGGAGCACATAGGTGCCGTAGACATCGGTCTTGATGAAGGCGTCCGGGTCCATGATGGAGCGATCGACATGGCTCTCGGCGGCAAAATTCACGATCGTGTCGATACGGTGGGCTTCCAGCGCCTCAGTCACCGCCCCTGCATCGCAAATGTCACCCCGCACGAAGCTATAGCGCGGATCATCGTCCACATCCAGTAGATTATCGAGATTGCCGGCATAAGTCAGCTTGTCATAGACCAGGATGCGGTAATCGGGGTACTTGTCCAGCATGTAGCGGACAAAATTGGAGCCAATGAACCCGGCGCCGCCGGTAACCATCAGATGCTTCATACGCGCGGACCTCCCCACCGCAGAAAATCAACGAATCAGCGAATGGACGAGCCGGCGAATCCGCCTTAACCGAGATTCGCCGGTTCGCTCATTCGCTGATTCGACAAAAGCATGCGCTCGCAGCAAACGCCCAGCCGCTTAACCGGCGGCCAGGTACTTGCGCTGCTCGGCATCGTCCGCCACATTGACCAGCACCGCGCCTACCAGCCGCGCGCCCACCTGCGCCAACAGCTCCTTGGCTCGCTGGGCATCGTCGCGCTTGGTATGTCCGGCCGCAACCGTCAGCAGCACCCCTGATACCTGTGACGCCAACTCAGCCGTATCCGTGGCCAGCGTCACCGGGGGGGCGTCCAACAACACCAGGTCGGCCTCTTCGGCGAGCCGGGCGAGCAGCCGGCCCATGCCCGGCGAAGCCAGCAGATCGGCCGACACTGCCACCGCCGGGCCGCTGGCCAACAGCCGCAGGGTAGCTTCGGAGGTAGCCTGTAGCGGCAGCACCGCCGCCTCATCCTGGATGACAGTGGTGACGCCGGCCGCGTTGCTCACACCGAACAGGGTGTGCTGTGAAGGGCGCCGCAGGTCGCAATCGACCAGGATCACGCGCTTGCCGACCTTGGCGAAAGTCACCGCCAGATTGGCGACGACCGCTGCTTTGTCGCTATCGGGGCCGGCAGCCGCCACGAGTAGGGTGCGCAGAGGCAGCTCTCCGCCGACCGCCATCAAATTGACGCGCAGACGGCGATAGGCTTCGGCAGCCGGCGAGGTAGGATCGGTGAGGGTGATGAGGTTAGGTGCCATGTTCAATTACCTTGCTTGCGTTGTGCCGCGCGCTTCGCGGCAGCCGGAATTGTGCCCAACACCGGGAGGCCCAGCGTGCGCGCCACGGTTTCCGGGGTAGCCAGGATATCAGCGGACATCCACTCCAGCGCCAGGACGATCAACGCACCGATCAACCCGCCCAAGACAAACCCGGCAAGGCCATTGGTCACAGGCTTGGGTTTGTAGAGCGGTGCATCCACCACACTATCAACAACTTTGACCTCGATGCGATTGCTCTTGTCCTGGGTCTCGTAGTATTGGCGCCGATCCGTCTCGAATTCTTGCGCCATGGTCAAGGCGATTTCTTTGGCGATCTCAGGGTCTTGATCCTTGGCATCGATCCGGATCATGAAGTTATCCGGCTCGGCGCTGATCGTCAGCTTGCTCAACAAATCATAGGAGTTCATGTCCAACTGAGCAACGGAGATCACCCGGTTGGCCATGTCATGGGTATTGAGGTTGTTGACGAAGTTGCGTAGCAGGTCTTTGGCGCTGTTGCCCAGACCCCAGTCGGGCCGGGCCGGGACGGCGCTGATGCGCACGGTCGCCCGGTAGGTTTTTGTCTGCACAAGGCTGATGCCGAACGCCAGCACTGCAGCGACAAGGGCAGTGAGGATGATAATCCACCCGCGTCGGCGCAAAATCTCCAGGTAAGCACGTAGGTCCATAGGTCTCCTCTCGGTTCAAAAACAGGCTTATTCTACACGCGAACGGCCCACATGCCAAACCGTTGTTGACGCATCCCGTGGCCAAAGGTAGAATTGCGGCAAATCCGTGAGCCGCCGTCTGGGCCATCCAGCCTTCGATCCCGGAGACGTTGCCATGTCCGCACCGGTTCCCGTGAAGGTCCCACTCCAAATCCGCTGGCGCGATGTGGATGCGCTGGGGCACATCAACAATGCCGTCTACCTCACCTATTTCGAGTTGGCGCGGTTGGCTTACATCCGCGCACTCCTGGGCGAAGACGCGCCGATCGATCCGCACACGCTGCTGCCGGTCGATTTTGAGTTCATCCTGGCCGAGGTTAACATCCGCTATCGCGCGCCGGCCACGTTGAACGATACGCTGACCGTGACGATTTGGGTTTCGCAGGTGGGCCGCAAGAGTTTCGTGTTCGACTATCAGATCACCGATGCGGTGACGGGGCGCCTGGTTGCGGAAGGGTGCAGCACCCAGGTGTGGTACGACTATGCGGCGGCGGCAAGCCGGGCAGTGCCCGAAGAAATCGTGGGGCGGATGGAGACGCTGCAGGGCGTGCCGATCCCGCGGGCGTGAGCCAAAAACGAAGGCCGAAAGATGCAAGCGTGTTGCTCGCAATCTTTCGGCCTTCGTCCGGGGGTCGTTTACTTGCTGACGACCTGAATCGTCTTGGGTTTGACCGCCTCAGCCTTCGGGATGGTGAGGGTCAACAGGCCGTTCTCGAAGCTCGCCTCGGCCTTGTTGGCGTCCACCGGGATGTTGATGTTCAACGTGCGCTGGAATTTGCCGTGGGTGCGTTCCTGCAGCACATAGTCCACGTTCTCCAGCGGCGCGGGCCGCTCGCCCTTGATGGTCAACGTGTCGCCTTCCAGGGTGATCTCCACGCTCTCCGGCTTCACGCCCGGCATGTTGGCCGTTACAACAATCTCCTCAGGCGTCACATACGCATCCAGCGGCAGGCGGTAAACCCGGTCGCCGGCAGATTCGTTCGGCCGAGAGGGCACGAAGCTATCCTCAAACAGGCGATCCATCGCCTCGCGCAACGTCACTGCTTCACGGAAGGGAGCCCAACGGGTCATATAGGTAGCCATCTCATGTATCTCCTCTAGCGCTTATCGCTCTTCAATGCGTAACAAATCACCGGCCGTTCGTCAGATTTGCTTTGCTACAACCTTGATCGACTTTGCCTTCGCTCGCTCAAACTTAGGTAATTCCAGCGTCAAAACGCCGTGCTCGAAAGTCGCCGTTGCCTTGTTGCCATCCACGGCGACCGGCAGGGTCATCTGCCGGCAGAAGCTGCCGAAGCGGCGCTCCTGGCGCACGTAGTCGCGTTTCTCCGCCTGCTCTTCACTTTTGAACTCGCCCTTGATGGTCAGCAGGTCACCGGTCATGGTGACCTCAATATCTTCCGGCTTCACACCGGGCACAGTCGCCTTCACCACCACATCCGTATCGGTCTCATAAATGTCGACCGGCAAAGACGCGGCAGGCGTCTCTCCGGCCCCAAAGAATGCGGAGGGCAGGAAGCTCTCCTCGAACAAACGATCCAGCGCGTCGCGCAGGGTCATCATCTCGCGCGCCGGATCCCGACGTACTAGATTCGCCATCATACTGCCTCCTACTCAGCTCATCATCTTGATGGGTGTTTTGTTGTCTCGCAGCGGCAGACTGCTGCGCCGCTGCCATCAACATGCTGGCCCTATCGTAAACATCGCGCGTTAGATGGGTGTTGGACAAACGTTAGAGATGTGTAAGTGCAGACGTTTTGACAAGCCTGACTATTGCGTGTACTCTTGAGTTTGAGTGTAGTCAATCAGCAATAACAAGTAACCAGTAACTCACGTCTTCGGCGACCTTCACTCCTTACTCGTTACTCGTTTCTCATTCCGAACTGGAGAACTCATGTTTTTCGATGAAGCAAAAATCTTCGTGAAGGCCGGCGATGGCGGCAATGGTGTGGTGGCATTTCGCCGTGAGGCGCACGTACCGCGCGGTGGGCCGAGCGGCGGCAATGGCGGCAGGGGCGGCAACATCCAACTGGTGGCCGATGTGCAGATCAATACCCTGCTCGCGTTCACCAAGCAGATGCATTTCCGGGCGCCGGACGGGGATCCGGGACGCAACAAAAACCAGACCGGGGCGACCGGCGAAGACCTGCAGATCAGCGTGCCGGTCGGCACAGTCGTCTACGATGCGCAGGGGGGAGGGCTGCTGGCCGACCTGATCCAGCCGGGACAGATGGTGTTGATCGCGCGCGGCGGGCGCGGTGGGCGCGGCAATCAAGCCTTCAAATCGGCGACCGTCCAGGCGCCGCGCATCGCCGAAAACGGCGAGCCGGGCGAAGAGTTCTGGCTGCGCCTGGAGCTCAAGCTGATCGCTGATGTGGGGATCGTAGGGGTGCCCAATGCCGGTAAATCCACCCTGCTCTCCCGCGTCAGCGCGGCCCGGCCCAAAATCGCCGATTACCCGTTCACCACCCTGACGCCGAACCTGGGCGTGGTGCTCATCGACAACCAGGACCTGGTGCTGGCCGACATCCCCGGCCTGATCGAGGGGGCGCATACGGGCGCCGGGTTGGGTCACGCCTTTCTGCGCCACATCGAACGCACGCGCGTGCTGATCCACCTGCTGAACGGCATCAGCCCGGATCCGCTGGGCGACTATGAAGCCATCAACCAGGAGTTGATGCTGTTCAATCCTGAGCTCACCGACAAACCCCAGGTGGTGGTCCTGAACAAGATGGACCTTCCCGATGTGCAGGCGCTCTGGCCCGAACTTGCGCGCAAGCTGAAGGCGGCCGGCGCCATCGAGCCCCTGGCGATCTCGGCCGCCACAGGCGAGGGCGTCGATACGCTCTTGCGCCGCGCAGTTGCACTGTTGGCCGAGCTGCCCCGTGTCAACGAGGCCGCTGAATCCGACCAGCCGGTTACCCTCACCCCGGCGGCGCCGCAGGACAAGAGCTTCACCGTCGACCGCGACCCGGATGGCGCCTGGCGGGTGAGCGGCCGCTACATCGACCGCGTGGCGATCATGACGCGCTGGGAGTACTACGATGCCGTCATGCGCTTCCAGCGGATCCTGGAGGCGTTGGGCATCACTGAGGCACTGCGCGAACGGGGTGTGAAGGACGGCGACACGGTTCGTTTCGGCGATCGAGAGCTGGAGTGGAGCAATTAGCATGCCCGCGGATATCACATCGGCGTCAGCCGCAGGGGAGCCGCCCCCGGCGCCAAGCCCGGCCGGGATGGCAGCCGGACTGCGAGTCGGCATCTTGGGTGGCAGCTTCGACCCCGTGCACATCGGCCACCTGATCCTGGCCGAGGAAGCCCGGGATCAACTGGCCCTGTCGATCATCTACTTCGTGCCGGCGGGCGATCCCCCGCACAAACGCGATCGGCGGTTGGCCCCGGTGGACGACCGGCTGCGCATGGTTGAGCTGGCCGTGGCAGGCAACGCTTGCTTTTGCCCGTCGCGTGTTGACGCCGATCGGCCCGGCCCGCACTATACGATCGACATGGTGCACATCATTCAGGGCCAGATGCCGCCCGGCAGCGAGCTGTTTTTCCTGATGGGCTTCGACAGCCTGGTCGATCTGCCGAAATGGCATGAGCCAGCGAAGCTGATCGCCGCCTGTCACCTGGTGGCGCTGACCCGACATGACATCGAGCTGGATTGGGGGCCGCTAGAGGCCGCGCTGCCGGGCATCCGCGAGCGCGTCACCATCCTGGACATGCCCGAACTTGAAATCGCCTCGCACCAGATCCAGGAACGCGTGCGCAGTGGCCGCAGCATCCGTTACCTGGTGCCAGACGCTGCGCGCGAATACCTTGCGGCACGCGGCTTGTACGGGGCGAAGGACGAATGACATCCATAGGACTTACGCAAGACACATTTTGATCGCAGGCGTTTTGAGCTGCTGGCGCAGGTAGTCATCCAACAGGCCA
>JAPKMS010000105.1 GCA_026645775.1 Anaerolineae bacterium | reverse complement strand
CTTCACCGACGCGAACACCCACCCGAACGGCAACCGCTTCACCGACGCGAACACCCACCCGAACGGCAACCGCTTCACCGACGCGAACACCCACCCGAACGGCAACCGCCTTACCGACGCGGACGCCCACCCAGACGGCAACCGCGACGATCACGCCGACGCCGACCCAACTGCCATCGCCAACGGCTACGTTCGATCCGGCCAACCCACACAAGAGCATCAGCCAGTATGATGGGCCACAAACTTGCGTGGCCTGCCATGCCACCGAGGCAGAAAATGCGCTGCACTCCGAGCACATGAAGTGGGATGGCAAGTGGCAGCAGGTAAACACCTACTGCACATCACCCGCGCCGGCCGAGTACGCCTGTCTCTCGTGCCATGCCAGCACCGGCAAAGTGACCAATCAGACAGTCAACGACGTGGACTGCCTGGTGTGCCACAACGACACATATCAACGCTCGCTGCAGCCGCTGGACATCCCAGTCACCGTCACCGATTGGCAAGGCAACACCAAAACCTACATGACGCCCCGCAAGAACGCCGAGGGCAACTATACCATGCAGCCCAGGTTTGACCTGATGCCACCAGGGACCACGATGGTGCAGCTCGCGCAGAATGTGCATCTGCCAACCCGCGAGACCTGTCTCCGCTGTCACGCCAAGGCGGGCGGCGGTGATGGTGTGAAACGCGGGGATATAAGTACGGCGAATATCAACCCCGCGCTGACATCCGACGTTCATATGTCGCCACAAGGGGGCAACTTCACCTGCCAGACCTGCCACGTCACAACCGATCACCAGATCCCAGGTAAAGGCATCGACCTGCGCGTCTCCGAGGGCGGAGCGGTCAAGTCCTGCGCTGACTGCCACAGCCCGAAGCCGCACGATAGCAACAGCCTGAACACACATACCGACCGCGTCGCCTGCCAGAGCTGCCACATTCCGACCTTCGCCAAGGATGTGGCGACTGAAATGTCGCGCGATTGGACGCACCCTGTGTGGAATCCATCAGGATGCAGCGGCCAGGGCGCCTGGGTGGGAGAAGAGATCAAGGCAAGCAATGTCGTGCCGCAATACACCTTCTGGAACGGCACAAGCTTCGTCTATGACCTGGCGCAACCGATCAGCCCGCAACCAGATGGCAGCTATGCGATGGCTGCAGCCAACGGGGACATCAACAGCACCGGCAGCAAGCTTTACCCAATCAAGCTGCACCAAGCGGTGCAGCCACGCCACGCTGCCTCCGGCCGCATGGTGCAGTACGACGTACTGTGGAACTTCATGACCGGCAAGTATGAGGAGGCCGCGGCGCGCGGTGTGGCCTACATGAACCTCAGCGGTAGTTATAGCTGGGTTCGCACCACCGCCGAGCAGTTGATCAGCCATGGCGTGGAACCGGCGGATAATGCGCTGGAGTGCGCAAACTGCCATGAAGAGGGCACACAGATGGACCTCCAAGCGCTGGGTTACACGCTCAAGGGGCCCGAATCAACCGTGTGCACGCAGTGCCATAACACGAAGCCGATGAAGCCCTTCATTGATCTGCACAACAAACACGTCACCGACAAGCGCTATGACTGCGTTTGGTGTCACACCTTCACCCGTCCTGAACGCGGGCTTAAGCTGCCATAACCTGAACAGCAAAAGACGCCTGGCCCCTCCCAGGGAGCCAGGCGTCTTCTTTGTATGCAGAAGATCCCCGCCCGATCCTGCCGCTACTATCCCAGCCGGGCCCAAGTCGCTGACGCGCTGCACCGCCGGCCTTCCTTGTGTCCAATGCTACTGTCTACAAATGACGTAGACGAGGCCGGTGAGTTGCGAGGAGTGCTTGATCACGCGAAAAAACGGGGGGCGGATTGCAATAATCCGCCCCCCGTCTGTTATGCCAGGGGAAGCTGTTTAGCGGTTTGCGCCGCGGCCGCCCCGGGAACCCCGGCCCATGCCGGTCCGCATCTGCCCCTGCTCGGACGCTCGCCCGACGCCTGTGCGCTCCACCATGGTCTTGACCTGGGTCTGCATCTGCTCAACCATGAGGTCCATCTGCGCCTGGGTGAGCTTGCCATCGGCCACCAGCTTCGCCAGATCGACCTTCTTCGCATCGATGATGGTGCTGATCAGCGTCTCTTCACTGATGTTCTTGGCTGCGGCGATCTGGGCCAGCGACTTGCCAGCCTGCCGCTCGGTCTGAATCTCCTCGGCGGTCATGCCCAACAGCGTCGCGACCTCTTCGGGTTGACCGGCCCACTCGGGCGCCCCGCGGCGCATCATCCCAGCAGCGCCTGCCCCCATGCAGGTCCCCGCCTCGGGATTCGCCGTACCGTTTCCAGGGCCATAGCCCTGGCCGTAGCCCTGCGCCGCTGGGGTTGCCGGGCCGGCCGCCATAGCCGTGCCTGCAAGCAGCGCCGCCAGGGCGCTGACCAGGACTGCGATCAAAATGAGCTTCTTCATGGTATGTCCCTCCATCTTAGTTTTCTGCTTGGATCTTTCGCTCGGCAGTTTTCCTGCTGGCTTGACTCTACTATATCGGACAGTTGTGAAGACCCTGTGAATTGCCTGTGGCCCTGCGGTGAAGATTTGCAGACCCGCCCTGACAGGTCTGCTCCAGCTATTGTCCCAGCCGCGCCTTCAACCAGGTCCGCAGGGCGGTTGTGGAAAAAGTATCGCTCTCCAACGCTTTTACCTGCGTGGCGCCTGGCGTATCGGCCGGCAGGTCGAACTCGGCCAGAATCTCGGCGACCGGCACGTTGTAGGCGGTCGAGATGTCGTCCAGCGTCATCCAACCCTTGATCTCATCAGGGTTCGCGCCGGTGGGCGCCAACTTTTCGCCGGATGCCGTCAGCTTGCCCGACACCGACCACACGCCCGCAGCCTTTGCCCCCCCGATCACCCCGAAAAAGAGCACCAGGATCAGCGCACCGTAGATGAATGGATTGACTTTCATCGATTATCTCCTGAATTGGTAGGTTGGTAGATTGGTAGATTGGTAGGCTGGTAGGTTGGTGTGATTAGGAACATCTGACCAATCAACCCTCTCTACTTTGCCACTTTACCAATCTACCGGCTCATTTTCCAAACACCGGCACGCCCAGCTTCAACATCAATGCGCCATCACGGGGGCATTCATCCACGCACTCCAGGCAGCTCATGCAGTCGGCATGTTTGATGGTGGTTGCTGTGTGGACCGGCAGGCCCACCGGGCACGCCTTGGTGCAGATGCCGCACGACGTACACGCCGCGGCCTCGCGCTTGAGGTAGAATGGGCTCAGCTTGCCGACCAATCCGGTTGCCGCCCCCAACGGACAAGCGTACCGGCACCAGGGCCGCTCCACGAAGAGCGAGGCAACCAGGACGATCGCCAGGACGATGGTCCCTGCGGCCAGGCTCAGCTCCAACAGGTTCCACAGCGCGGCCCACGGGTCGAAATCTCGGAAAACCATGAACCCGTAAGCCGCGGCGCCCAGCACCGCCCAGGCCAACACGCCGTACTTCAGGAACCGCAAGTAACGGTCGAGCACGGCCAACCGAGCGCCGCTCTTCTTCAACGTCTTGACCGCCTTGCGGAGCGCGGGCACGCGCTTCTGAACGAGGGCCGAGAAGCTGCTGATCATATCCTGGATGAAGCCAAAGGGACAGAGCCAGCCGCAAAAGGCGTTACGCGCGATCAACGCCACGGCCAGGGCAGCGACCAGGAGGACGACGTTGGAAAGGTGAACGTGTGAGACGAACTTGCCGCCGCTGGTGATGTACTTGTACAGGGTCTCCAGGCCGCCCATGGGACAATACGCTTCCCACGAGGCGGTAATCACTGCGCCCTCCTCGCCGACCAGCATGTGCCGGATGGCGATGAAGGCGATGAACAGGAACACGCCGAGCTGGGTCAGCCGGCGGAACGTGTGATGGCTCAGCAAGGACGCCAGCCCCTTGCGGCGCGGTTTAATCTTGCCGGAAACCTTCGTGTTGACTGTCGTGGTCATACTTGGAGTCCTCCTCGGTGGTGATAACGCTTCAGCATCTGAGACATGCTGATGATAACGGCAGGGTGCGAAGCTTTGATGCGCGACATGCGAAGAAGTTATGAAGATTGCCCCGGCCGGCGGGAAGTGTAACGCGTGGGCAAACACAGCATCCAATCACACGTAAACCAACATCACTGTTAGCGAGGATTGACACCTATGAACGAATTCGTAATTGATTTTCCGGGCGGCGCCCGCGTGGACGCCCATTTCGGCCCCTACACCGTGAAGACCGACCAGCCGCCCGCGGGCGGCGGCGAGGGTTCGGCGCCTGCGCCGTTCTCTGTGTTCCTGGCTTCCATTGGCACCTGCGCCGGCATCTACGTGCTGGGCTTCTGCCGCCAGCGCGGCCTCCCCACAGATGGCATCCGCATCGTGCAGGGCATGGAAGTGGATCCGATGACGCGCCTGGTGGGCAAGATTTCCCTGGACATCCAGGTGCCGCCCACCTTCCCGGAGAAATACCGGGAAGCGCTGATCCGCTCAGCCGAACAATGCGCGGTCAAGAAACACCTGGAAAACCCGCCGAAGTTTGCGGTAACGACCAGCGTGGCTGCATAAGCCCAGACCGCCAAAAGCAAGATCGGGCCGCAGGGCCCGATCTTGCTTCGTAAGTGTATACCGGCGCACGGCCGGTCTAGCGCCGAATCCCTCAGCCACCGCCGGGTGCGCACGAGCTTGCCGGCGCGACGGCGCTGCCGCCTCCGCTCATTTTGGAGGCAAAGGTCGAAACTTTGCGGCGAACGTGGACGCTGCCGCATTTCGGGCACTTAACCTCGGCGACCACAGCGGCAGACCGCACCAACTCCTCGAAGCTGCGTTCGCATTCGGTACACTGGAATTCATACAACGGCATGAGCGCTCATCCTCCCTCTTCAAATAGCCAAAGTCTGGTGACAGATCGCTACGTCCAGCGCGTCTCCCGGCCCTCAGGCCGGATCTTTGCGGACCTTGATACTGACGTCGACCGGCAGGGCCAGTCCGGCCTCGACCTCTACGGCCTTGATGATGCCCGTGGGCACCGGGCAGGCAGCGTGGCTGCAATACTGGCGCGCCAGTTGCAGTGTCAACGGCCCCTGCCCCCTGTTCGTAAATTCCTGGAAGGGATCCACCTCCGTCAGCGCCGCGGCCAGACGCTGGATGGCCTGGCACTCACTCGCAATGCTGAGAGCCACCTGGCGAGTGCCGTTTTTGTGCGCGGTCACCTGTGTCGTGAAGCCGCAAACGCCTGCAGAAATCTCCACTTGTGCCATGATGCCTTCCCTGTAGTAGAATACTCGCTGCGTGTCGATCCTTTGAGGAGCGAGCTGCTGGACCTGATTTCCTGGGGTCATCCGAATGCTTAGACGCGTGGGACCCGCCGAGCGTTACAAGCAAAATCTTGCGATTTGCTGGCCTGTGAGCGTGAGTTGAGAGCTGATGAGTGATTTCAAGAACCTGGAAGTTCCAATCGCCGGGATGGATTGCGCTGAATGTGCGCTGCACGTCGAGCATGCCATCGCCGCGCTGCCCGGTGTTGCCTCGGTGAACGTGTTCCTGGCCGCGGAGAAAGCGGCCGTTCGTTTCGATGCGGCCCGGGTCGACTTGTCGGCGATTCGCAAAGCCGTGGAAGGCGCGGGGTATCAGGTCCCCGTCGCCGAAGCGTCCCCGTCCGCCCAGCCGATGGACGAACTCACGCGGCGCATCCTGACGCTGTTCGGCATCGTGTTTGGCCTGGTGCTGTTCGTTGTGGTCGTCGGCGAATGGCTGGGCGCCTTCGCCAAGATCACGGATCGTGTACCGTGGCCGGTGGGACTGGCGATCGTGCTTGCCGGCGGCTATCCGGTGTTTCGCAACGTCGTGCGCGCGACGTTGCGCGGGCAGATTATCTCGCACACCCTGATGAGCCTGGGCGTTATCGCGGCATTGGCGGTCGGGCAGTGGGCGACCGCGGCCGTCGTGGTGCTCTTCATGCGTGTCGGCGACTACGCCGAGCATTTCACAACCGAACGCGCGCGCCGCGCGGTGAAGGATCTGACGGCGATGGCGCCGCAGACGGCGCGCGTCGAGCGGGCGGGCCAGGAGATCGAAGTGCCCGTGGGCCAGGTGCAGATCGGCGAGACGGTCATCGTGCGGCCCGGCGAGAAGATTCCCGTGGATGGCGAAGTCATCGACGGGCAAGCCACGGTGGATCAGGCGACCATCACCGGCGAATCCATGCCGGTCGAGGCCGGGCCCGGCACGAGGGTCTACGCCGCCACATTTGCGCGGCTGGGCCACTTGCGGGTGCGCGTCGCACAGATCGGCGCAGATACCACATTCGGGCGCGTGGTCAAATTGGTCGAAGAAGCCGAAGCGCACCGGGCCGATGTCCAGCGTATCGCCGACAAATTCTCGGCGTACTATCTGCCCGTCGTGACAGGGATCGCCGCGCTGACGTTTGTGCTCCGGCGCGACCCGCTGGCGACAGCGGCGGTGCTGGTGGTGGCATGTTCGTGCTCGTTTGCGCTCGCGACGCCCATCGCCATGTTGGCTTCCATCGGCGCGGGCGCCAAGCGCGGCCTGCTCATCAAAGGCGGACGCTACCTGGAATTGCTGGCGCGCGCCGATGTGATGCTGATCGACAAGACCGGCACCCTGACGCTTGGCCGGCCGCAGGTGACCGACGTGATTGCCGCGGCCGGCTTTGCGGAGGCCGATTTGCTGGCGAGCGCGGCATCGGCCGAACGCTATTCGGAGCACCCGGTCGCCGAGGCGCTGCGCAACGCTGCCCGCGACCGGCACATCATCCTAACCGAGCCGCACGATTTCGAGGCGATGCCCGGCATGGGCGTGCGCGCAGGCGTGAACGGCCGGATGGTCGCCGTAGGCAACCGCCGGCTGATCCCGGCCGCGGCCGATGCGGCCGGTGCGGCCGCGTTGGAGGCCCAAGGGAAGACGCTGCTGTTTGTCGAGCAGGATGGCGTGTTGGCGGGGTGGCTGGCGGTCGCTGACACGTTGCGCCCGGAAGTGCCGGCCGCGCTGGCGGCCATCCGGGGCCTGGGCGTGCGCCAGATCGAGCTGCTCACAGGCGACAATGCGCGCGCGGCCGCGGCCCTGGCTGAGCAGCTCGGGATACCTTGCCGCGCCGAACTGCTGCCTGAAGACAAAATCCGCATCGTAAGGGAGCACCAGGCCCAGGGCCGCGTCGTCGTGATGGTGGGCGATGGCGTGAACGATGCGCCGGCGCTGGCGCAGGCGAATGTCGGCATCGCCATGGGCGCGGCCGGAACCGACATCGCCCTGGAAGCCGCCCATGTTGTGCTGATGGCCGACAACTGGGCGCTCGTGCCGGAGGTTTTGCAGATTGCCCGGCGGACCCTGCGCGTTGTCAAGCTGAACCTGGCCTTCACCACGCTCTACAACGTGGTCGGGCTCTCGTTGGCTGCGCTCGGTTTCTTGCCGCCCATCCTGGCCGCGGCCGCGCAATCGTTGCCCGACCTGGGCATCCTGGGCAACTCCGCGCGACTACTGCGCCGTTCGTCCGCCGAGGTGAGGTAATAGTCGTTCAAATGCTGAATTTACACGAACTCCATGTTTTTGTTGAAGCAGCCATGGCTCAGAACTTCTCCGTGGCCGCGCGGCGACTCTACTTGAGCCAGCCGGCCGTCAGCTCACAGATCAGTCAGCTTGAAAAGCAGCTAGGTGTGGAGCTCTTCCGGCGCAACGGCCGCACCATCGCTTTGAGCGATGCGGGCAAGGTTCTGCTGCCGCTGGCACAGGAGACGTTGCGCCAGGTAAAACAGATCGAAGAGACGATGTGGAGCCTTAAGGGTCTGATGATCGGCAATCTCTCCATCGCATGCAGCACCACAGTCGGGAAATACATCCTCCCCCATCTGGTGGCCGGCTTCCGACGCCGGTACCCCGATGTGCGCGTGACCGTCAACGTCATGAGCCGGCGCGCGGCGCTGGAGTGGCTGTTGTCTGGGCGGGCCGAGATCGCGGTCGTGTCCGCCAAGCCGAATCTCGGCGAACTGGAATTCGCGCCTTTTCTGGAGGATCAGGTGGTGCTGATCGTACCCGTGGATCACCCCTGGGCGGATGGCCGCACCGTCATGCCGGAAGACCTGCGCGCTGAGCCGTTCATCCTCCGGGAGACGACGGCGGGCACCCATGAGGTGCTGGCAGAAGGCCTCACAGCGCACGGCCTGGACATCAGCCAGCTTCAGTCGGTGCTCACCCTGGCCAACGCCGAAGCGATCGAGATGTCCGTGGAAGCCGGGATCGGCATGGCCTTCGTGTCGCGGATGGCAGCCACGCGCGGGATGCTCTTGGGGCGCGTGGTCGAAGTTCCGGTTCAGGGGCTGAAGTTAAAGCGCACGATCTATATCGCCCGCCATCAACGGCTTGCGGTCACGCCGTTACAGCGGGCGTTCTGGGACTACGCGTTCGATCCGACGAATGAGGAGATCCGGCGGTTAGCAGAGGGGTAAAAGTGTGGGGGTGGGGGTGGGGGAGTAGGGGAGTGTGGGAGTCAGTCGCCCATCCTCTCACACTCCCACACCCGACTACATCCTATTGACCGACCTTGGCCGGCAGCTTGGCCGGGATCACATTCTTGTTGGCCTCAAGCTCATACGGCTTGAGGTCTTTCTCGCTCAGGAAGAGGTCGGCATTGCCGTGACAGCCATCGCAGCTCTGGTTCTGCGGCGTCACCCGCTGGATGTTGTGCGGCGTGGCGTACTTCCACGTCGGCAGCGCGTCGAAGTTCGCCAGCACGTCCTTGCCGTAGAAGGCGAAGTTGTCCGGATCAATGGGCACGTGGCGCAGCACGACGTATTCCCACGGCCGCTCCTCGCTCTTCTGCGGATTCAGCCCGATCTTGAACGTCATGACCGCCGGCTCGATCTTGTAGTAGGGCGTGCCCGCGTCGTTGGTCTGCACGTGGCAGCTATAGCAGCTCTTGTTCTCCACGCTGTGGCACACCTGGCAGGCCAGCTTGTCGCCGTGGACATTGTGCTGCATGATCTCGCCCTTGCCCACTGCGACGGTGGGATGGCAGTCGAGGCAGGCGGGCGCGGGAGCGCCGTCGTATCGCTCGGTCTGCTCGCCGGTCATGCCGTGCAGCTCGGCCCCACTGTGACACTTGAAGCAGGGCATACCGGCCTGGGTCCAGTGTACATCGGCAGGAACGCCCTCGTTAAGCCCCGTGTATTCGCTGTTGACACGCGAGCCGTGGCAGCCGGTGCAGGTGCGGGTGAACGCCTGCGTGGCCTTGAACTGGTGCCCGCTGATCAACCCGCCGCCGACGCTGGTGGGTTGGCTGACGTGGCACTGGCCGCAGGTGGTGTGGCACGAACTGCAATGGTTGGCCTGGGCCTGCTCCCATGCCTGGTGCGATTCGGGCGCGTCGCCCAACCGTTGGCTGACGATCGTGTCGTAGCCGTGTGAGTCGAAGTGCAGGCTCGTCACCTGCGCCGTGGCGATGTCGGCGTGGCACGTGCCACACTTCTGCGCCACCATCTCCGCATCCGCCGAGGGATCGGTGACGACACCCTCGTGCGCCTTGGCCATGTCATCGGCTCCGCTGACGCCGCCGTGACACTGGATGCAGGTTGCGACTTTGGCGTGGGGATCCTGGTTGATGAACTTCTCGTTGTCTACGAAAACCTTCTGCCATGCCTCCAACGGAGGCACTTCGCCCCCTCAGCCTTCCCCTTCGGAGAGTTTCTCCGCAGGGGCCTCCTCTACGGCGAGCTTTTGCAGCGTTTCTTCGCTGGTATGGCAGGTCACACAGTTTGTCGAATCGATCGGTGCAGCGGCGACCGGCGCTTCGGTCGCGGTGGCCGTCGGCGCGGGGGCCGGTGTATCCGTGGGCGCCAGGGTGGGCTCAGGCGCCTGGGTCGGCGGGACAGCGGTAGCGGCCGGCGGGACAGCCGTCGGCGCGGTGGGCGCCGGCGTTGCGGCGTTGCCACAGGCGGCCAACAGCAGCACCGACAACACCAGCACGCCCAACCCTACCGCAGTCCTCATGCGCATAGGGATCGCAATTCGCATGTTCCTCGCTCCTTTCAAAAGATAGGCGGACGGCTCACGGATCGGGTCGCGACTGCAACTGTGATCCGTGAGCCGTTGTTTTGAGAACAGACGATTAGCGGCGGCGGCGCGCCAACCCGGCGCCCGCCAGGCCCAGGCCGCTCAACAGGCCAAGAGCAGCCAGCAGCATGTCAGGGGCGATCGGCGCGCCCGTGGTCGGCAGGGCGGCCGGTGCAGCGGCAGCAACCGGCGCAGCGGCAGCCGCGTCTGGAGCCGCGGTGACCTCGAGCGGCTGATTCAGGCTCTTGCTCGCATCCCAAACAGGGGTCGAAACACCCTCAACGATGGCCCAGGAAGGCATGCCGAACCCCAGGTTGTAGGCATCGTAGCCCAGCATCCGCAGCGCAGCAGTGACGTGGCTCGCGCCCTGGCCGCTGTAGCAGTAGGAAACAATCGGCTTGTCCGCCGGTAGCTTGGCCAGGTTTTCGGCCTTGAACATTTCCTTCGTGTTGACATTCACCGCGCCCGGGATATGCCCCTTGGCGTAGTCGTCGGCGCTGCGGGCGTCGAGGATGACCGGGTCGTTGCTCGTGTCGCCGTCGTTCAGGTTGGCGAACACATCCGCGGCCTTGATGTTCTTGGTGCCGCCAGCGAAGTACGCCTGGGCGGCGGCTTCCGGGGTGTCACCCAGCGGCTTCGGGGCTGTGAAAGTCCCTTCGAGCTGCGCTGGGTCGGTGCTGACTTTGTAGTTGCCGCTCTGTTCGGCTTTGAACGGGTAAGTCACCTTATCGTTGACGCCGTAGCCGGGGACACCGTAGAGCAGATTATAGGCATCGTAGCCCAACATGCGCAGGGCCGCGGCTGCCTGGCTGCCGGTTTGCCCAGCATAACAACCGACGACGACCGGCTTGTCCTTGGGGAGCAGGGCCAAATTAGCGGCGGTGAAAAGCTCCTTCGCCGCGATGTTGACCGAACCGGGGATGTGGCCGTTGGCGTAATCCGCGGCCGCACGGACATCCACCATAAACGGGTCATTGGACTTGTCGCCATCGTTCAGGTTGGCGTACAGGTCAGCGGCCTTCATGTTCTTGGTGCCACCGCTGAAATACTGATCGGCCGCGGCCTGAACCGGGTTGCTGTCGGCTGCCAGTACGGCGGGCGCCATCACGCTGAACAGCAGGACGACTACCAGAGCAAGGAATGCGAGACGCTTCATTGTTGACTCCTCTTGGAAAAAGTGGGTGGACGGGCTTTGCCCGATAATTCACAACCATTATCCGGGGAATCCCAAGGCCGGATTATGATATTTGTCAGTTCTAATTATCGCCGTTTATTATAACGGACTTTCGTATGGCTTATGATGCGGCACGGTGGGCATCCTTGGGCTGGGTCGCGTTTCACTGCTATAATCAAGTCAGATCCCGCAGGATCCCAAAGGAGCTCAGAGCATGAACAGGACACAGGCATCTTCACACCACTTTGTACAGATGGCCGAGGAATCGGAGACCCTGCGCGTCGGTTACTTCCCCGAGGCAGTGCGCGAGGCAGCCATCGCCGCGGCTTATCTGCGGCCTGAGTTGGTCGTTGCAGACATCGGAACCGGCACGGGCTTCATCGCGGCCGGGTTAGCGCCCCTGGTGCGTCAGGTGATCGCGGTGGATGGCTCGGCGGCCATGTTGGCAGTCGCTCAGCGCAACCTGGCAGCCTTCGAGAACGTGACCTACCGGGTGGCCGATGGCGCAGCGTTGCCTTTTGCAGATGGCAGCCTGGATGCCGTTTTCGCCAACATGTATCTTCACCACTGCCCCGAGCCGTTGGCAGCGCTCACGGAAATGGTGCGCGTGTTGCGCCCTGGCGGCCGGTTGGTGCTCACCGATTTGGATCAACACACCCACACGTGGATGCGCGAAGAAATGGCTGACGCATGGCTGGGGTTCGACCGCGGGCAGGTCAAAATCTGGTTGCGTCAGGTTGGGCTGGTGAACCGTATCGTGGATTGCACAAGCCAACCCTGTTGCGCCGACGCAGCGACCGATGCCTCGGCTGATCAGGCCCAAATCAGCGTTTTTGTCGCCACCGGCAGCCGGCGGGTGAGCGGCGCCCGCGAGGCGGTGCAGGCCAACTACGGCGCCGTGGCGGCCAGCGGCGCAAGCTGTTGCGGATCAGACCCGACCGCGTCAGCACAGAGCGATTGCTGCGCGCCGACCAATGCCATGCCCCTCATCGACAGCGGGCCAGAGTTGGTGCTTTACGAGACCGGCTACACGCCCGATCAACTGGACGCGATCCCCGTCGCGGCTGCCGGCCTCTCCCTGGGCTGCGGCAACCCGACCGCCATCGCCTCGCTCAAGCCAGGCGAAGTCGTGCTGGACATCGGCAGCGGGGCGGGCATCGACGCCTTTTTTGCGGCCAGGCGCGTCGGCGCCCAAGGCCGCGTCATCGGGCTGGACATGACGCCGGCAATGATCGAAAGGGCGCGCCAGTCTGCGGCCGCGGCCGGGTTCGCCAATGTCGAATTCCGTCTTGGTCAGGCTGAAGCCATGCCGGTTGAGTCCGCCACAGTCGATGTGATCCTTTCCAATTGCGTGATCAACCTGGCCGAAGACAAGGGCCAGGTATTTGAAGAGGCCCACCGCGTGCTCAAGCCAGGCGGCCGGTTAAGCATCAGCGATATGGTCACTGCCGGACCGCTGCCGATTGACGCGCGCGGCGACGCGCGGCTGTGGTCCGGGTGCGTCAACGGTGCGCTGCCCGAACAGGAATACCTGGCCCTGGTGCAGCAGGCCGGTTTCACCGATGTGACTGCAAAACGCAGCCTGAGCGGCGGGGAACTGGCCGGAGTCCAGGTCTACAGCATCTCGGTCTCCGCCCGTAAATTGGCTTCGGGATCAGCCCGCGCGGCCTTGGACCAATAGCTTGCAGCAAGCGGGGGCAAGTTGTATGATGGGGCAACCGAGCGCGTCTGACGATTGTGCGGGCTGCGCCGGACCACTGACACCACTGCAAAAGAGGCATCCGTTATGAATTTCATCGTTGATCCCCTGGCTCCAGAGGATCGCAAACCCTTCCCGGCCAATCTGGCCTTTGGCCGCCATTTCAGCGATCGCATGTTCAGCCAACGCTACACGCCCGACTTAGGCTGGCACGATGCGCACATCGGTCCCTATCGGCCGCTCTCGCTCGACCCGGCTGCCGCGGTTCTTCACTACGGACAGGAAATCTTTGAAGGCCTCAAAGCCTACCGGCGGCCGGATGGCGACATCAATTTGTTCCGGCCCTGGGAGAACGCCGCGCGCTTCAATCGCTCGGCCGAGCGGATGGCGATGGCGGTTGTGGACCCCGAAGATCACGTCGAAGCCATCCTCAAGCTGGTGAGCCTGGAACATGCGTGGGTTCCCGATCAAGAGGGCGCCTCGCTCTACATCCGGCCGACGCTGATTGCCAACGATGTCGGCTTGGGCGTTCACGCCAGCCACAACTATCTGCATTACATCATCGCGGGCCCGGTCGGTCCTTATTTCGCCGCGGGATTCAAACCGGTGGCGGTCTACGTCTCGCGCGAGTACGTGCGCGCCGTGCGCGGCGGCACCGGTGAGGCCAAGACCGGCGGCAATTATGCCGCCAGCCTCTTCATGGCCGAAAAGGTCGCAGCCCTGGGCTATCAGCAGGTGCTTTGGCTGGACGGCGTGGAACGTCGGTACGTGGAAGAAGTGGGCGCCATGAACATCGCCTTCGTCTATGACGGGACACACATCGTGACGCCGGCCCTCTGCGGCAGCATCTTGCCCGGAATCACGCGCAATTCGGTGCTGAAAATGGCCCCTGATCTGGGGTACAAGATGAGCGAGGAACGTCTCGACGCCGATCAAGTACTTGCCGACATCCGGGCCGGACGCATCACCGAAGCCTTCGGCATGGGCACCGCGGCCGTGATCGCACCGGTAGGCAAGCTCGGCACGCAGGATGGCGCGGTCCCCCTCAACGACAACCAGCCCGGCCCGGTGGCCACACGGCTGTATCAGGCCCTCACCGATATCCAATACGGCCGCGCGCCGGATCCCTATGGGTGGATCTGCACGGTC
Organism: Anaerolineae bacterium; assembly: GCA_026645775.1. GTDB lineage: Bacteria > Chloroflexota > Anaerolineae > CG2-30-64-16 > CG2-30-64-16 > MO66. Next base: position 16,961 of record JAPKMS010000105.1, on the reverse strand, counting down.
AAAGCAGCGGCATAAGCCCCACTCTGCGAGTGCATCGGCCTGGCCGCGGCCGGGCCGATGCACTCGCCTCTCAAACCCAAAACTGCCATCGGGAGCCCGTCTATGCCCGAAACCGCACCCCCCAGCCTCTTGCTCATGATCCGAGGCCGGCTGCCGTCGCTCAATGAGCAGGAGCAGAAAGTCGGCCAATACGTACTTGACCACCCCGACCAGGTCATCCATCTCGCCATGAGGGATCTGGCGGGGCGGTGCGGGGTGAGCGATACGACCATCTTTCGGTTTTGCCGTAAGATCGGGACAGGTGGCTACCAGGATTTCAAAATCCGGCTGGCCCTGGAATCAGCGCCGGATCGGCCGGCCACATACGCGACGATCGAGGCGGGGGACGACCTGCTCACAGCGGCCGGCAAGGTGATCGCGGCAGATACCAAAGCGCTCCAAGACACGTTGAGCGTGCTGCATCTGCCAAGCCTGGAACGGGCGGCCGCGGCACTGCTTGCCGCGCGACGGGTGGACATCTACGGGGCGGGCGGCGGGGCGATTGCCGCACTGGAGCTGCACTACAAACTGATGCGCGTCGGCGTGCGCGGGGTTCCGCACACCGATGCTGAAATGCAAGTGATCTCGGCCGCCCTGTTGACGCCCGACGACCTGGCGGTGGGCATCTCACACTCGGGTCGATCACCGGATGTGCTTCGGGCACTCACCCTCGCCAAGCAGGCCGGCGCCCGGACCATCGCGATCTCCAACCATCCGACCTCGCCGCTGGCGGAGCTGGCGGAGATCAGCCTGTGTACGGCCGCGCAGGAAGCCCTGGCACACGGCTATCCGCTCGGTGCGCGCGTCGCGCAAGTGGGGCTGATCGATGTGCTGTACACTGCGATGGCGCTCAAACGCCAGGCCGAGGTGGCGCACAGCCAGGCGCGCATCGTCAAGGCCTTGCATCCGCAGACGCGGGGATAATGGGGGGACGCGCCTCCCGCCGGGGTGCGGCGTTCTATCGGATCAGGGGCAAGCACTTCTCAGGCCTCACGGCAGATGCGTCGAGCCCATCAGGTAGCGATCGCATTCACGGGCCACGCCCCGGCCCTCGTTGATGGCCCACACCACCAGGCTCTGCCCGCGGCGCATGTCACCGGCCGCGAAGACGCCAGGGACGTCCGTGGCGAAACGGCCATACTGGGCCCGCACGTTCGAGCGGGCGTCTTGCCCAACGCCGAACTGCTCGATCAGTGTCCGTTCCGGCCCCAGGAACCCCATCGCCAGCAGCACCAACTGCGCGGGCCAGCGCTGTTCGGTGCCCGGCAGCTCCCGGAAACTGGGCCGGCCATCCGTCTCTCCCCACTCAACCCGCACGGTATGTACTTCTTGCACGCGACCGGCTGCGTCTCCAACAAACCGCTTGGTGAGGATCGCAAACTCACGCGGATCCCGGCCAAAAATCTCCCGCGCCTCCTCCTGGCCGTAATCGGTGCGCAGGGTGCGCGGCCATTCGGGCCAGGGGTTGTTGGCGGGCCGGGCCTCCGGCGGACGTGACATGATTTCCAACTGTACGATGCCGGTGCAGCCATGGCGCAGCGATGTGCCCACGCAATCGGTGCCCGTGTCGCCGCCGCCGATCACCACCACCGACTTGTGCCGGGCCGAGATCCATTCGTCCGCCCCCAGCTCGGAACCGAGCAGGCTGCGTGTGTCGGCGCGCAGGAAATCCACCGCAAAATGGATGCCCTTAAGATCGCGGCCCTCCACCAGCAGATCGCGCGGCTGGGTAGCGCCACCGCAAAGCACGATGGCGTCGAAATCCTCTTGGAGCTGCGCCGCGGGCACGTCTCGCCCCACCTCGGTGTTCGTCACAAACTCGACGCCTTCCGCAGTCATCAGATCGACGCGGCGCTGGACCACGCCCTTGTCGAGCTTCATGTTCGGGATGCCGTACACCAACAGCCCGCCGATCCGGTCGGCCCGCTCGTAAACGGTCACCCAGTGGCCCGCTTTGTTGAGCTGATCCGCGCAGGCCAGCCCGGCTGGGCCGGAACCGACCACGGCCACGCGCTTGCCGGTGCGCTCGGCCGGCGGCTGCGGCACGATCCACCCCTCAGTGAAGCCCCGCTCGATGATGGCGTGCTCGATCTGCTTGACCGTCACCGCTTCCTCATTCAGCGACAGCGTACACGAACCCTCGCAGGGCGCGGGGCACACCCGGCCGGTGAACTCCGGGAAGTTGTTGGTGCGCAGCAGACGCTTCAGCGCCTCCTGCCACAGCCCGCGGTACACCAGGCTGTTCCATTCGGGGATCAGGTTGTTGATCGGACACCCCGACGCCATGCCGCTGAGCAGCGTGCCCGTGTGGCAGAAGGGGATGCCGCAGCTCATGCACCGGGCTGCCTGCGTCTGCAGCTTGTCTTCCGGCAGCGCCAGGTGCATTTCGAGATAGTCCAACGTGCGCACGCTGGGCAGCCGGTCGCCGCCGAGCTCGCGCGCGTATTCCATGAAACCGGTAGGTTTGCTCATATGATTCCTCGTTAGGGCTTGTGTTCGGGCCTGTCATTCTGAGACACCCATCCCGCCGTGGCGGGATGCAGCCGGGCAAGAAACTCCCTCGCTGTCATGCTGAACGGGTCTACGACTCAACGTCAGTCGCGGTGAATGACCAGTGAAGCATCTCTGCGGCGGGAGTTTCTAAGCAGTCTCTGCCGCGAGAGATGCTTCGCTGAGGTTTCGCCGTAACGAATACTGACTCGTTAACCCGCTCAGCATGACAGCTCCTACTCTAATTCCCCGACACCCGCGCCGCATCTGCTTTGTTCAGCTCAAACGCGGCCATGACCGCGGCGTCGCCGCTCAAGCCGGTGCGCTGGACGTCGTGCATAGCCTGCAGCATCCGCTTGTAGTCGCGCGGCATCACCTTGACGAACTGCGGCGCGACCTCGGTCCAGCGTTCCAGAAGTGCGCGGCCGCGTTGGCTGCCGGTGGCCGCGACGTGCCGCCCGATCATCGCCCGCACCGCGTCCGCTTCGTCCGGTGCCATCCGCTCCAGGTCGACCATGTCCCGATTGCAGCGTGTGGCAAAGTCGCCCGCTGCATCCAGCACGTAGGCGATGCCGCCCGACATGCCGGCGCCGAAGTTGCGGCCGGTCGCGCCCAACACCACAACCCGCCCGCCGGTCATGTACTCGCAGCCGTGATCGCCGATCGCCTCCACTACAGCATGTACGCCGCTGTTGCGGACACAGAACCGTTCGCCGGCCATCCCGCCGATGTATGCCTGGCCGCTGGTGGCGCCGTAAAACGCCACGTTGCCGATGATGATGTTCTCCCCGGGCACGAAACCCGCGCCTTCCGGCGGACGCACGATGATTACCCCACCCGAAAGCCCCTTGCCGACGTAGTCATTGGCATCCCCTTCGAGATCCAGCGTGATGCCGGGGGGCAGGAACGCGCCGAAGCTCTGGCCGGCCGAGCCCTGAAAGTGTAACCGGATCGTATCTTCTGGCAGCCCCTCGGCGCCGTACCGCTGCGTGACCTCGCTGCCGAGGATCGTGCCGGTCACCCGGTTGGCGTTGCGGATCGGCAGGGTGGCAGAGACCCGCTCGCCGCGTTCCAGCGCGGGCCGGCACAGCGGGACGAGCACCTGCGCGTCCAGCGTCTGCTCCAGCTCGTGGTTCTGTGCGATCTGGCAGTAACGCCCGACCGAAGCCGGCACGCGCGGCCGGGCCAGCACGCGGGACAGATCAACCGTCTTAGCTTTCCAGTGATCAATATTCCGCTTCGGGACCAGCTTATCGGTGCGGCCCGCCATCTCGTTGAAAGTGCGGAACCCGAGCCGGGCCATGGTTTCGCGCACCTCCCTGGCGATAAACAGCATGAAGTTCACCACATAGTCCGGATCGCCGCGGAAGTTCTTGCGCAGCTCCGGGTTCTGCGTGGCGACGCCCACCGGACAGGTGTCCAGATGGCACACGCGCATCATGGTGCAGCCCAGCGCGACCAGCGGCGCGGTGGCGAAACCAAACTCCTCCGCACCCAGCAGTGCCCCGATCACGACGTCCCGGCCGGTCTTGAGCTGGCCGTCAGTCTCCAGCCGGACCCGGCTGCGCAGGTTGTTCACCAGCAGCGTCTGGTGCGTCTCGGCGACGGCCAGCTCCCACGGCAGCCCGGCGTGCTTGATGCCGGTCTGCGGCGAGGCGCCGGTGCCGCCATCGAAGCCGCTCACCAGGATCACGTCGGCATGACCCTTGGCCACGCCGGCCGCGATGGTGCCCACACCCACCTCCGACACCAGCTTGACGCTGATTTGAGCGCGTGGGTTGGCGTTCTTCAGGTCATAGATCAGCTCAGCCAAATCCTCGATGGAGTAGATGTCGTGGTGCGGCGGGGGCGAGATCAACCCCACGCCCGGCGTCGAGAGCCGCACCCGCGCGATCCAGGGATAGACCTTGCGGCCGGGCAGTTGGCCCCCCTCGCCGGGCTTTGCACCCTGGGCGATTTTGATCTGGATCTCCTGCGCATTGTTCAGATAAAAACTGGTGACGCCAAAGCGGCCGGATGCGACCTGCTTGATCGCGCTGGAGCGCCGGTCGCCGTTGGCATTCGGCAGATAGCGCGCCGGATCCTCGCCGCCCTCGCCGGAGTTGCTCTTGCCGCCGATGCGGTTCATGGCAATGGCCAGCGCCTCGTGCGCCTCCGGGCTGATCGAACCGTAGGACATCGCACCGGTCCTGAACCGGCGGCAGATCGCCTCGACCGGCTCAACCTCATCCAAGGGCACCGGCTGCGGCGCAACAAAGTCCAGCAGATGCCGCAGCGTGACCGGCGTCTCATCCTGCTCGTTGATCAGGGTCGCGTATTCCTGGTAGACCGTGTAGTTGCCCGTGCGACAGGCCACCTGGAGCTTGTGGATCGTCAACGGGTTGAAGTTGTGATATTCGCCATCGGAACGCCACTGGTATTGGCCGCCGGTGCTCAGCACGGCGCCCTCCGCCCCGCGCTGGGCGAACGCCGCGCGGTGCCGGCGCAACGTCTCCTCGGCGATCACCGCGATGCCCGTGCCGCTCACACGCGACGAGGTGCCGGTGAAGTAGCGATCGACCAACTCCTGCGCCAGCCCCAACGCCTCGAAAATCTGCGCGCCGCGGTAGCCATCGATGGTGCAGATGCCCATCTTCGACATGACCTTGACCACGCCCTTGACCGCGGCCTTGATATAGCGGCCCTGAGCTTCCTCGGCGGTGACGCCGGTCAGCAGGCCTTGGCGGGTCATATCAGCCAGCGTCTCCAGCGCCAGGTAGGGGTTGATCGCGCCCGCACCGTAGCTGATCAACAGGGCGAAATGGTGGATCTCGCGCGGCTCGCCCGATTCGACCACCAGGCCGACGCGCGTGCGGCTGCCCTGGCGGACCAGGTGATGGTGGACACCGGCCAGCGCCAGCAACGCCGGGATGGCCGCGTGCTCGCGATCCACCCCGCGATCGGAGAGGATCAGGATGTTGGCGCCGCCTTCCACCGCCCGATCCGCGGCCGCAAACAGCGCATCCAACGCCTGGGCCAAGGGATTGAGGTTGAGGCTAAGGTTCGGGCTGAGGTTGGAGTCACGCCCTTCCGCTTCTGCCTTAGCCTCAAGATCGCCGCCCACCACAAAAGGTGCACCGCTCCACGGCGCCTTCGCTGCGGCGGTTGAGATGCCGCGCGATGCGCCGCCCTGGCTGAGAGGCCGCGGCCTGAACGCTTCACCCTTCCCAAACTGAGGGGCCGCCGTGTCCGCAGGGAACAGCGTGGACAGCGTCACCGCCTTCAGCCCGGGCAGATCCACCTGGCGCAGCCTGGCAAGCTGGGCATCGGTCAGGATCGGCTTCGGGAGCTTTAGTGATCGGCAGCTCTCCGGCTCCGGGTTCAGCAAGTTGCGCTCCGACCCCAGCGAGACGCCGGTGTCGATGACGATCTCCTCGCGCAACGAGTCGATCGGCGGGTTGGTCACCTGGGCAAAAAGCTGTTTGAAGTAGTTGTAGAGGAGCTGCGGCTGTTGCGACAGCACCGCCAGTGGCGTATCATTCCCCATGGAACCGATCGGCTCAACGCCATCCCGCCCCATCGGCCCCAGGATCATGTTCAGATCCTCGAAAGTGTAACCGAACACCTGCTGGCGTTGGAGCAAGGGGGTTTGCTCCGCCGGGTGGGGTGCAATCGGCGCAGGTAGCGCCTCCAACGCCACCATCTGTTGATCCAGCCACTGGCGATACGGCTGGCTGGCCGCGACCTCCTCCTTGATTTCGGCGTCGGTGATGAGGCGACGCGCCGCGGTGTCCACCAGCAGCATCTTGCCCGGCTGCAACCGGCCCTTGGCTACCACATCCTCGACCGGGATGTCGAGCACGCCGACCTCTGAGGCCAGCACCACCCGGTTGTCCTTTGTCAAGACGTAACGCGAGGGCCGCAGACCGTTTCGATCCAGCATCGCGCCGACCGTCACGCCGTCGGAGAAGATCACCGAGGCCGGCCCGTCCCACGGCTCCATCAGACAGCTATGGTACTGGTAGAAGGCGCGCCGCGTGTCGCTCATCTCGGTGTCATGCTCCCACGGCTCCGGGATCATCATCATCATCGCGTGCGCCAACGACCGGCCGCCCAACACGAGCAGTTCCAAGGTATTGTCGAACATGGCCGAGTCGCTGCCGTCGGGGTCGATGATGGGCAGCAGTTTGGGCAGGTCGTCACCGAACAGCTCCGACGACAGCATCTTCTCCCGCGCGTTCATCCAGTTCAGGTTGCCGCGGATCGTGTTGATCTCGCCGTTGTGCAGCATGTAGCGGAACGGCTGTGCGCGCAGCCAGCTTGGAAAGGTGTTGGTGCTGAAACGGGAGTGCACCATCGCCAGCGCGGTGTCCATGCGCGGATCGGTCAGCTCGGGGTAAAACGCCTCCAATTGCTGCGAAGTCAGCATCCCCTTGTAAACAATAGTCTTGTACGAAAGGCTGGGGATGTAAAAACGATCGCGGCCCGGCAGTTCCGACTTGTGGATCGCGTGCTCGGCGACCTGGCGGATGACGTACAACTTCCGCTCGAAGGCGAGGTCATCCTGAGCGGAGCGCAGCGAAGTCGAAAGATGCTCGCTCCGGCCCACAAACACCTGCCGCACGACCGGCTCGCCCGACCGGGCGGTGGCGCCGAGCGTCGCATCGTTCGTCGGCACGGATCGCCAGCCCAGCACGGTCTGCCCCATCTCACGGATCGTCTCTTCCAACTTGCGCTCGCACGCGCGGCGCTGATCGGGATCGGGCGGCAGGTAGATCATCCCCACGCCGTACGCGCCCGGTGCGGGCAGCTCAAAACCCGCCTCAGCACAGACGACCCGGAAGAAGGCGTGCGGCATCTGGAACAGCACGCCCGCGCCGTCGCCGGTGTTGGGCTCGCAGCCGCACCCACCGCGGTGGCGCAGGTTCACCAGCATGGTCAGCGCGTCGCGCAGGATCCGGTTTGCGCGCCGCCCCTCGATATCGGCCACAAAACCGACGCCGCATGCCGCACGCTCCCGGCTGGCATCGTAAAGCGTATCGTTCAACAAACTCGGGTCAGGCACGTACATAGGGTCCTCTTATCCTTGGGTGGGTAGGTCGCCAGGTGGATTAATGCAAAAGGCCACCCGAAACGCAGCAGTGCGTGGGTAGCCTCTTCATTGAGTGAAGTCGCGGGCAGAATGCTGAATTCCCGGCGGCATCACCGCTAAAATCTATCTTGACCGGAAAGACGGGCATCTTATATCATAGAAGAATTGCGGCGTCAAACCGGATTAGCCGCAGATGTGCCGCCTTCAGAGGCGTATTTACAACCCGGCCGCCGTACGAACCTGCAACAAACTTGCGCTCTCAAGACGATTATGTTAGTTTTGCGGTATTCCGGCACGCACGAGGAGGTGACGAACATGATGGCGGGAAATCAGCAAGAGTGGGAATCCGGGGTCAACACGGCCCCCGAACCCGGTGCAGAGGCCGAAACCAGCGGGCTGGCGGCGCTGTTGGCCGGCCTCCTGGGGGGCGCGGCCACCCCCGACGATCAAGCCGAATCGACATTGCAGGGCCTGGTCCGCGCGGCCGGGGTCACGGAAGAGACCGGGACAGCCAGCCTGCTGGAACGGTTGCTCGGCAGCGGCAAGCAGACATCGGGGCAGCTCCCGGCAGACCTGGTGCAGAATCTGCGGGCCCAGCAGGCCACCGGCAGCGCTAAGCAGTTGGCGCCGGCCATCGAGAAGGCCGTCGAGGCGTTGGGATTACCGCCGGCCCTGGCCAAAACGCTGATTCCGCTGATCCTGGAGCGCCTGCTGCCAAGCGAGTCGAGCAGCAAGTCAGGCTCGACGTCCACCCAACGGGCACGCCGGTCCACGGCAAAACCCAAAACGACCGCAAAGACGCGCAAAGCGCCGGGCGCCAGCACACGGAAACGATCCACCACCCCCAAGTCAAGCAGCAAGACCCGCAAACGCACGCCCACCGAGTCGGACAAGCCGGCCAAGCCGCGCGCCAAGGCCAAATCCGAATCCGAGTCGCCGTGGTCGATCTCCGAAAAGCCCGCCGCGAAACCCAAAACACGCAAGCCATCGACGGCCAAAAGCACGTCCAAGACCACGGCGAAGAAGCCGCGGAGCTCCGCCGGCTCCACTGCACGCCGCCCCAGCACACGCCGCAAAACCGCTGGTGTCACGCTCGACCTGGGTAATCAAGTCCACGACTCCGGGGACAAGACCGACTGATAACACAGCAGGGCACAGATTCACTGGCGGTGAGTCTGTGCCCTGCTTTTCTTCGTTGTGTTTAGTTGGGCCGCACACTAAAGGGACGAGGCATTCCGGCCAAAGACCGCCGCTCAATCTGACTGACGGTCTATCGTTCGCGGTCAAACCGCGTTTACCACGCCTGGGTCGTCTGGCCGCGATCGTCCTGCCAGTAGGGCTGCCACACCAACGCAACCATCTGGACATCGATGTCGACCTTCTTCGGGCGGATGGTTACCGTTTCCAGCACCTCGTTCTGCGGATCGATCTTCGTTTTCAGCTCGGTCGCTTCCTGGTCGAACTCCTCTTGCAGCTCCTGCAATCGCTGCTGATAAGTTTCCAGCGTCTCCTTGGCGCGATCGACGTCCTTACCTTGCTCCATCGAGCGGCCAACGCCCTTGGCAGCCGAGGCGGCCCGGCCGATGTTGGTTGAGCTGGTCAAGCTCGACTTCTTGCCCAACAGCGCGCCCAGCACCGTGGCGCCGAACGAGATCGCGGTCTGCATCCCCGCGGACTTGGCCTGGGCGGCCTCGCGCTCCACAGTGTCCTCAGCCCGGCGGACCTTGTCTTCAGCCGATGCGATTTTGGTCGCGTACTTTTGGCGCAAGGCATCAATGGCATCGTCGCGCTGTTCGCGGAAGGCCTGCTGCAGGCGCACCCGGAAGTCGCGCTCCGACTCGCCCACGGTCGACACCTGCCCGGTGCTTGGGCTGCGCAGCAGATCGAGCGTTTCATGGCCATAGAGCCAGGCCACAAAATCCCGGCTCCAGACCGTGTAATTCCTGGATTTCCCGGCATCGGCCGGCAGGTCGGCAAACTGCACCCCACGCTCCGGCGACTTTTCCAGCTCTTGGACCGAAAACGCCACTGCCTCGCTGTCCTCCCAGTTCACCGACATGGCTTGATCGGTGATGGGCGTCACGTAGACCAGGTTCTTGGCGGTGTTCACCTTCGTCTTGGTATCCGAGAAGCGCACCTTGGCCGCACCCACCACTGCGGGCTGGTACACCAGGGTTTGCCCCGCGCCCCCGCGCACGCGCGCCGGCACAAAGAGCTGCTGGATATCGGGCGGCAAGGTGGGCTGCATGCCGGCGGTTGACGGAGCGGCGGGCGTTGCAGCAGGCGCCGCAGGGATCGGCACAGCGGCCGCCGCGCCAGCGGCTTTCCGAGGAGCAACGGCCTGGGCAACCGAAGCCATCGTGGCCTTGAGCGGATCGATCAACGTTTTGATCTGGCTGCGGGTGAGCGGGCCGCGGAGATACGACATGCTCCAGCGCGTCTGGAAGATGACCGGGGCATCGAGCTTCGTGTTGTTCATCAGGAAGACCCGGCTGCCCAGGCCGGAGATAATCTGGTCGATCTGGGTCCGATCGAAGCTACCGCCGGCCGCCGCGGCCGCGCCCTCCAGGCCATCCATCAAGCGCGCCTTGTCCCGTTCCGCCTGCAGGCGGCCGATAAACCAGGTGCCGGCGTTGGACAGACCCTTGTAGTCCAGGTCGACAGGGTTTTGGGTGGCGAGCACCATGCCGATACCGAACGCGCGCGCTTGTTTCAGCAGCGTCAGCAGCGGCAGCTTGGAAGGTGGGTTCTGCACCGGCGGGAAGTAGCCAAAAATCTCATCCATGTACACCAGCGCGCGCAGGCTGCTGGTGCCCGGCTGCGTGCGCATCCAGCCCAAGATCTGATTCAACAGGATCGAGACAAAGAACATGCGCTCCGCATCGCCGAGATGGGCGATGGAAAAGATCGCGACACGCGGCTTGCCCTGCGGTGTGTGCAGTATATCGGCAACATCCAGCGGCGCACCCTCCAGCCAGGCGCCGAAGCTGGGCGAGGCCAGCAGGTTATTCAACGCCATCACCAGGGTGAAACGTTCTTTCGAGGGATAGAACGACTCCAGATCCAGCACGCCGATCCGCGTGATGGGCGGATTTTGCACCTGCTGGATGAGGCTGGCCAGGTCCATATCCTGGCCCTGCTTCCAGTTCTGCGCCACGATGGTAGCCAGCAAGATGTGCTCGCGGCTCTGCAGCGGATCTGCGTCGATGCCCGACAGCCCCAGCAGGCTCGAGACCGTGGTATTGATTCGCCCCTGGAACAGCTCGCCATCTTCCAGGATCTCGGCCGGCGGCGCCGCAAAAGATTTAAGGATCGAAACCGGCAGGCCCGCGTTGCTGCCGGGAGTGTAGATCACGAAATCGGCGGCATCGCGCAGGCGCTGGATGCGGTCGCCGCTTTGGCCCCAATCGCCCAGCCCTTTCTTCCAGGTTTCGGCCTGTTGGGCGGCATAATCCGGCACTGCCAGGCCCTTCTTGCGAGCATCCTCTTCGTTGACCCACGGCTGGAAATCCTCGCCGCGCAACTGAGGGAACGTCAGCAGCAAGTCGGCCAGGTCACCCTTGGGATCGATCAAAATAGAAGGGATGCCGTCGAGCGCAGCTTCTTCGATGAGATCGACGCACAAGCCGGTCTTGCCGCTGCCGGTCATACCGACTACAACGGCATGGGTCACCAGGTCCTTCGAATCGTAGAGCAGCAGATTGTCCAGGAGCTTCTTGCTGCTCAAATCGTATTCGCGGCCCAGATAGAACACGCCGAGTTTTTCATAATCCTGCATTTGCCTTCTCCTTGCCGATAAGCGATGCGAGTCGCGTTGATCCGGGGCACCTTCACTCACAGACTGAGCGGAATTATACTCCCTCACGGGCAGATGTCAACGAAGGACGAACGGCGGCGAGCACGCATCTTTCCGAAATTGACAACATCGCGCCAACCTTTATACTGTCGGCGCATCCAGCCATCGCGCGGTTGGGCAAACATCGACGGAGGACATCTGATGAAATCGTATCCCGGCCACCCTCGCAGCCTGTTGGCCATCTTCGCTCATCCCGATGATGAATCGTTCGGCCCTGGCGGGACGCTGGCCCGCTATGCAGCCGAAGGGGCCGAGGTCTGGCTGGTGTGCGGCACCGATGGCAACGCGGGCACCGTGGATGCGGCGATGCTGACCGGCTACGCGAGCACCGGCCAACTACGCGCCGCCGAGCTGTGTTGCGCGGCTCAAACGTTGGGCCTGGCAGGAGTGGACTGGCTGGGATATCGCGACAGCGGCATGGCGGGCGCGCCCGAAAATCAACATCCCGAGTGCCTGGTGCAGGCCCCCATGGATCAACTGGTGGGCCAGATCGTCGCCTCGATCCGCCGGCATAAACCCCAAGTGATCATCTGCGATAACCAGTTCGGCGGCTATGGCCACCCCGATCACATCAAACTGCACCAGGCCACGGTCGAGGCGTTTCATGCGGCAGGCGATCCGACGCGCTACCCCGAGGCCGGTGCGCCCCATCAGGCGCAGCGGCTCTACCATCCGGCGTTCACCGCCGGCCTGCTGAAGGTGCTGGTGCGGCTGATGCCGTTGGTGGGACGCGATCCGCGCAAGTTCGGGCGAAATCACGACATCGATCTGCTGCAGACGATCGGCTGGGAGACCCCAGTGCATACCCGGGTCAATACTATCCGTTATGTCGATGTAAAATTGGCCGCCTCTGCGTGTCACCGCAGCCAGGGCGGGCCGGCCGAGATGTACCGGCGCGTGCCGCGGCCGCTCGTGCGCCGCCTGATGGCGACCGAGAGCTTCACCCAGGGCTTCCCTGCCCCGCAGCCCGGCGCGGCCATCGGCCGGGATCTGTTTGACGGAGCCGAATCCTGATGCGCACGAAGTTCGAGCAGTGCCTCACGCCCGATGAGCGGACCCTGGTCGCCAGCCTGGACACGCCCCAGCGCATCCAGGCGTTCCTCGACACGGTGGCCTATGAGCCGGCGTATTTCAACCGCTGTCCGTTGCGGGTGTTGCGCGAGCGGCGGGGACATTGCTATGACGGGGCGGTTTTTGCGGCCGCGATCTTGCGGCGGCTGGGCTACCCGCCCCAGGTGATCGATCTGATCCCGGAATCGGGCGCCGATGACGACCACATGGTGGCTATCTTCCGGCAGAACGGCCGCCTCGGGGCGATCGCCAAGTCCAACTTTGCCGGGCTGCGCTATCGCGAACCGGTCTACCGCTCCTATCGCGAGCTGGTGATGTCGTATTTCGAGCACTTCTTCAACACTGAGCGGGCGCGGACGCTGCGGGGCTACTCGACGCCGCTGAACCTGGCCGAGTTCGATGCGCTGAACTGGGAATGCGACGATGCCGGCATCGATGCCGTCGAGCGGCGGCTGCCCGCGCTGCGGCGCTACGCCCTCCTGCCCCCCGCGGCCATCCCCACCCTGACCCTGGTGGATGCCAGGATTTTTGCCGTTGACACCCTCCACTCGGATCCAGAAGGGTTTTACCGACCGGGCGGCCACTAGACACCGCCGGTCAGGATGCGGGAGAGGAGAAAAGCTTCTCCGCGCCCGCCGCGAAGCCGCGCCAGGGGCCGGGCTGCTCCTGCTTCAACGTGGTCACAACGCCCGCCCAGCGGCACGCCTCGGCCGGGGAGACGGTGAGGCGCTTGGTGAGATAGGTGGCAAAGCAGGTGTCCCCGCGGCCGGTGCGGCCGGCCAGGGAGCGGGGCGTGAACGGCGCCGTGTCGATCGCGTCATCGGCGTAGACCGTGACGCCGGATGACTGGGTCAGCACAATCTCCCGGGGGCCGTAGTCGGCCAGCTTACGCGCTGCCAGGGCAAGATCGGTCTCACCGGTCAACGCCTCCGCCTCGGCGCGATCCACCTTGAGGTACGTCACATGGCGCAGCCCCTCGGCCATCTCCGGCCACGGGCGGAAGAGCAGCTCAGCACCCACGCGCACGCGCACGAAGCCCTGCACGTCCAGCGCCACCGGCCCGCGGCCGGCCAGTGTCTTCAGAAGCGACAGGTCCACCTCGCCCGCGATGATGGGGGTGATGGCGTAGATGCGCGCGCTGGCATCCGGTACGCCCTTTCCCAAACCAGGTTTCTCGGAGAAACCTGGTTTGGAAAAGGGCAGATCCTCACTCCGGATCGGCCCCGCGAACCCCAGCGGCACGCAGACGCGGCGCTCCATGTCGGCCGAGTCGTAATAATTGGCGATACCCGACGTCTCGGCCGCGGGCGCGGCGAAAACCGTCACGCCCGCGGCGCGCAGCTCCGCCAGGCGCGGGAAGTCGGCCTCAGCCAGCCGGGTCACCACACCCACCCGTGCGCCCAGCCGCGTCGCGGCCACGCTGCCGTAGTACACGCCGCCGCCGGAGACGGTCTCGGACACGCCGTCGACGATGATCTTGTCCACGGCGAAGTGGCCGAACATGAGGAGATCGAATTCAGTTGCCATGCTTTCCCAGTGAGCTCCACATCTGCTAAAATAGCGCAACACGTACGGGGAGATTCTTCGCGCTGCGGCGCTCAGAATGACCTGCGCCCCGTGCTACGTCACGCGCTGCGGCGCTCAGAATGACCTGCGCCATACGTGACGTCACGCACCATGCATCACTTCGGCAGCACGTACAAACAATCTTCCAGGAACCGCAGCCCGACTTCCTGCCCCTCGGGCGTCAGCGTCATGCGCCGCGGGTCGCGCTCGACGATGGAGAGGAGCTGCCCGCCAGCCTCAATGTCGTACTCGATGAGGTTGCCCAGATAGGCCGCGCGGCGCACGATGCCGGTCACGGCCGGCTGCGCGGGGTTGATTTCGACCATCTCCGGGCGCACGACCAGCGTGGCCGGCTGTCCGATGCCGAAACCGGCAGTTGGGGCCGCGGCGGTCAGCGTCGTGCCCAACACGTCCACGATCAGGTGGCCATCCTGGCGATCCCGCACGGTGGCCTCGACGAAGTTGGCCTGACCGATGAAGTCGGCGACGAAACGGGTGCGCGGCCGGCGGTAGATTTCGTCGGGCGGGCCGATCTGCTCGATCTGGCCCCGGTTCATCACCACCACCTGGTCGGAGAGGGTCATCGCCTCCACCTGGTCGTGGGTGACGTAGACGCTGGTGATACCCAACCGTTGCTGGATGCGCCGGATCTCGGTGCGCATCTGCTCGCGCAGCTTGGCATCCAGATTGGAGAGCGGCTCGTCCATCAGCAGCACTTTGGGCTCCATCACCAGGGCGCGGGCCAGCGCCACGCGCTGCTGCTGCCCGCCGGAGAGCTGGTTGGGCGCACGATTCTCCAGGCCCGTCAGCTCCACCAACTCCAGCACGCGCGCCACCCGCTGCTTGATCACGTCCCGCGGCAGCCGCTGCACATTTAAGCCGTAGGCGATGTTCTCGAAGACGTTGAGGTGCGGGAAGATAGCGTAGCTCTGGAACACCATGGACATGTCGCGTTTGTGCGGCGGCAGATCGTTGATCTGCTTGCCGTCCAACAGGATCTGGCCGCTGGTGGGAAACTCGAAGCCCGCGATCAGGCGCAGTGTGGTGGTCTTGCCGCACCCCGACGGGCCGAGGAGCGTCACCAGGTCGCCCTGTTTGATCTCCAGCGACACGCCGTTGACCGCGTTGACTTCACCTGCGCCACCGCGGGAAGCAAATGTCTTCACCAGGTTGTCTAAGACTAGATACATGGCTTACGCTCCCAAGGTCAAATCCACATCCCCGCGGCCGCCGAGGAGCTTGCGCGTGATGAAATAGAGCACGCCGATGGCGATAAAAACCACCACGATGATCACGGTCGAGTAGCCGGCCGCGATGCTGATGCCGCCCTGCTCCCACTCGCTCATGATCGAGGCGGTGACGATGCGCCAGCGCGCGCTCACCAGGAAGATGATGGCCGACAGGCTGGTCATGTGCCGCGTAAACGAGAAGATCAGGCCGGCCAGCAGCGCAGGCACGATCAGCGGCAGCGTCACCTTGCGGAACGTATACTGCGCATCGCCGCCCAGGATGGCCGAAGCTTCCTCGATGCTGGGATCGATCTGCTGCAGCGCGGCGACACCCGAGCGCACCGATGCCGGGAGGCTCCGCACCACGAACGCCGCGATGATGATGAACGGCGTGCCCACCAATGCCAGCGGCTTGCCCATGAAACACAGCCCGGCGATCAGCGCGAGCAGGAGCGTGGCCAAGACAACCCGCAGGCGCCCGGTCACCTTGCCCAAAGCCAGCAACGACAGGAACGTGTAGACGATGGCTGTCAACGGCGTCGGCGTCTGGAAGAAGACCTTGATATGGTCAGAGGCTTGGAAAATGGCGTTGCTCCAGAATCCGCGCGGGATCGACCGGCTGAGCTGGGCGATGGGCTGCGCGACATACTCGATGAGATCGAAGCTGAACAGGTAGAGCCCCATCGCGACCAGCATCCAGCCGATGCCCTTGGACCCGCGGCGCAGCCAGGTAACGACGCCCAGGGCCCCATAGATAGCGCCCAGCGCGTAATACATGCCCGCATCACCCAGTACGGGGCCTAACAGCGAAAACCCGACGCCGGCCGCGCTGCCGATGATCAGCGCAAGCCATTGTTCACGGCGCGTGGAGAGAGCCGTCCGGGCCAGGTAGAATGCCAGCAGTGCGTAAAGAATGCCCACCACCAGCGTCGGCGGCGTGCTGAACGCCAACACAAAGCCGATGCCCAGGATGGTGCCGGGCACTGCGCCGCCCAGGTTCGAGATGAAGTCTACCGCGTCCTTGCCGGAAAACTTTTTGCGCACTACCAGCCATGCGATCATCATGCCGGTCAGCGCGGCGATAGGGGTTGCAAACGCGCTCAGGAAGGTTGTATCCAGCACAGACTCAACCCCGCGCGTCACCATGAGCCGCCACCATTCCAGGGTCGGCGTGAAGTCGGTGCCCCATGCCGTGGCAAACGAGCCGTAGATGATGGCCGCGTAAAGCAGCACCACCAGCGCGCACGTCAGGTAGACCACGATGATGAACGGCCAACGGATCCACGGCTCCTTCACAGTGATGTGCCCGCCGGTAGGCTTGCCGGTCACCGAGACGTAGGAGCGGCGAGTGACGTAGTAGCGCTGGACCAGAAACACAATGAGCGTGGGCAGCAGCAGCACAAACGCCAGCGCGGACGCCTTCTGGTAGTCGTACTCGCCCGCTACGGCCAGCCAAATCTGCGCCGAGAGGACGGTGAAGTTGCCGGAGATGAAGAGCGGGTTGCCCAGGTCGGCCAGCGACTCGACGAACAAGAGCAAGAACGATCCTGCGATGCCGGGGATCAGCAGGGGCAGCGTGACGGTGCGGAAAATATGCAGCTTGCCCGCGCCCAGGCTGTGCGCCGCCTCCTCCATGCTG
>JAPKMS010000011.1 GCA_026645775.1 Anaerolineae bacterium | reverse complement strand
GCCGATCGGCGCCCGCACGCGCGCCAGCATCTCCGCGCCTGCCCCTTCGGCACGCAGATGGTCGAGCAGGATGCCAACCTTGCGCAGCGAGCCGATCATGCCGATGTAGGGCGCCGGCCTCGGCAGCAGCCGCGCGCAACGCATCCAGTACTTCCACACCTGTTGTGTCTTGTCGGCTACTCACATCAGGCTCCATCTGCAGTCGGAATTAAGGGCACAACACGATCCCCTGCGCCCACAGGCATTCGCCGCACGAGGGAAACGAACTGCCGTAGCAGTCAGTGTCGTTCGTATCGGTGTCCGGGCAGCCGCCGCAGGCGAAGCAAGCCGGGAAGTCGAAGGCCCGCAGGCGCCGGCGAAAGTCGCGGTAGGCCGCATCCCGCCAGATGTCCAGCAGCGGTCGCTCGTCGATGTGCCCGACGGTGTGACTCTTAATCGTCTTCCAGTGGCTGTTGACGTGTTCCGGGTGGGTGTGCAGCAGCGACAGGCACGGCGCCACGCGGCCGTCCCACGCTACGGCCAGCATACCCTCGTGGACGAAGCGGCAGTGGTTGCGCTGTGGCCCGCCCTCGGCGCCCGGCGGTGGCCAGGTCGGGGCGCGGTCCCAGAGCGCAGCCAGCGCGGGCCGCGTCCGTTCGTCCAGGTCGATGCGCCCCATCTCTAACCGCGGGCGCCAGCGCGTATCGGGGAAACTGGCCGCCCAGGCCGCGCCGCCCCACAACATTTCGGCTGCCATCTCAGCCGTATGAGGCACAACGTTGCTCACCGACACGAAGTCGAGGTCCCAATCGTGCGCCAGCGCCAGCAGCCCCGGCAGGCTGTCGATGTTGCGCCGCGTGGCCACGAACGCCAGGCCGATCTCAAGCCGCCGGCGCGCACGGCGCCGCGCCTCGACCAGGGCCGCCACCGCCGCGACGGCGGGTTCGCGGTCATGCCCCCGGATCGCGGCGTAAGCGGCTTCGTCGCCGCCGTCCATCGAAACCGTGACCTGGGCCACGCCCAAGGCGATCAGCTCACGCGCCAGAGCAGCATCCAACAGCGTGCCGTTGGTGATGATCTCCACCCGCAGGCCCCGCGCCCGCGCCAGCCCGACGAACGCCAGGAACTCCGGGTGGACAAGCGGCTCACCGAAGCCGCTGAGTGATACGGTGAACGGCTGAACGGGTGAATGGGCGACAGCGGATAGGCCATCCAGCAACCGGGTGTACCGTGCCAGCGGCATGTGGCCCAGTGGCTCATCCCACGCATGGCGGATGCAGGTGGCGCACGCCAGGTTGCACGCGCCGGTGACCTCGACGTAGACCTTGCGCAGGGTATCCGCGGTCAGGCGCAGTCCATCCGGACCGGCCTTACAGATCAGCTCATCCCCCGCATCCAGCCCGGCCTGGGTCAATAACCTGACCGATAACGTTATGTCACCTCTGCTCGCTGCCAGGTAACTAATGCGAGGATGGTCGGTCTTCGGCGCATCAAGATGCGCCGGGCGCAAGCCAACTGTGCTTGGCATAGGCTGCTCACTTACGCACCCCCCTCTTCAGAGGAGGCGCCTCTTCAACTTACATCAACTCACGCCAACGCGTTGGCAAGATAGGTCATAATTTCGGCGGCTGAAGGCACGCGAGCCGCCGCTGACGAGCCGGTCATTTATGACGAGGCCGGGCGTGGCCAACAAACCGTAACGGGCATACACGGCCCGATCGCCGCTGTGCTCGACTGTCGCCTCAACACCGAGTTGCTCGGCCGCGGCGCGCGCGTTCGCTTCCAGGTCATGGCAGTTGGCGCAGCCACCGCCCAGGACTTTGATGTTGAGTGCCATGAGTAACGATCTCCTTGGTAAAAAATGGTGTAGTCTGTCAGATACCCTGCCCAAACGGCTGTCACGCCTCTGCGCAGCACTTGGGGCAATTGCACGCTGCAATCTGCTGAT